>JALNXZ010000008.1 GCA_023230125.1 Bacteroidales bacterium
AAACATAAAAAACAAGAAAGAATGAGATGAAAAAAACCTTAAGTGTTAATTTGGGTGGCTCTGTTTATCATATTGACGAAGACGCCTATCAGGAATTGATGGATTATTTGCAGGATGTGAAGAAACATCTTAGTGATGAAGCTTCTTCCGAAGAGGTTCTCAATGACATTGAACAACGCATCAGTGAACTTTTCACTCAGTGGATGCAAGGTAAACGCGAGGTTATTACAGCCTCTGATGTAAATCAAGTGATTGATGTTCTCGGACGTCCCGAACAATATGACAGCGCAGAGGATGAACCGAGAAATGAAAAAGAAAAAGCGGAAGAAAAGGAAAACCGAAAAGAAGAACATAACCGTTCCACAAGCAACGCTCATCGTAAATTGTACCGTGATACCGACAACGCCATTATAGGAGGTGTTTGCTCAGGTTTGGCCGTTTATTTGAATGTGAGTCCGGTTCTGGTGCGCTTGCTTTACTTCCTGTCGGTTCTGTTTGGCGGTACTGGATTGCTCCTCTATTTCGTTTGCTGGATTATCATACCTGAAGCCAGGACAGCAGCTCAACGCCTCGAAATGTGGGGGGAAGATGTAACCATCGAGAACATTGAGAAGAAAGTCCGTGAGGAATATGGAAAGGTGAAAGGCCAGGTCGATGGTTATGTAAATTCAAACCGGTTTCAAGAGAATATGCATACGGCTGGAAACAGATTCGTCGAATTTTGCCGTGTATGTGTAAAAGTATTTTTTGCTTTCATTGCCGGCTCAATCGGTTTGGCAGGTTTCGCTGTTCTGATTGCTTTGGTGTTGACATTAATGGTCATTTGGACTGGAAACATTCATTTTGCCACAGCATGGCCTCATGAAATTATACCTTTGCAACAAGTTTTGACCAATCCATCTTCGGCTACTTGGATGACTTTGGGTTTGATCCTGACAATAGGTATTCCTTTCATAGCCTTTTTTAAATTATTGTTTGGAAGGATGTTGAATTTTAAGCCGACGTCAAAATGGGAGGTATGGGTTGGTTTTATTTTCTGGTTCATAGGAATAGGATTGTGCATATTCTTTAGCATGGACGTGTTATCAAATTTCGGAGGTGTCTGGATATAAACAAGAATGGAAAGTTAGATATTCAGCTCCTGTTTTTCGATAATCCTGATTGTTTTTGACAATCAGGATTTTTTATATTAGTATATAATTAAAAATAAATTAATAATATAAATATATAATAGATTTATAAATGATATCTTTGTAAAATTAAATCAATGTTATTAAATCAAATTGCATATATTTATATATATGTTTCAATAATCAGTTTAATAGCGAGTTGATGAATTTATTTAAAAGTGTTACATTTATAAATCTGAAAAAAATGAAAAAACATTATCTGTTTGTTTTTGTTGGTCTGATGCTATATCAGACATTTTGTGGCAATTTTGGTGAAGTCAGTGCTGAAAATGCTGTGCCAGACACCCTTTCGTGGACATGGGAGGTCTCCTCTACGGTGAGTACACAAACCAAAACCTGTATTTTGGAGTTTTCGGATAACTTATTGGTGAACTGGGGTGACGGAGTAACGGAGTGGATACCTGATTCCTTGAGCTCAAAGGTTATTACACACGTCTATTCTGTTCAGGCGAATTATACCTGTACTGCAATAGGGGTTGGAATTTCTTATTTTAAGGCGGATTCGAGACGCCTTTTGAGTCTCAATTCCCTGAAGGCACCCTCATTGACTTACCTGAGTTGTACAAGTAACCAGATCAGTTCTCTAGATTTGACAAAGAATACCCAGCTGGTATCTTTATATTGCGGTGGAAATGATCTGGATGTTTTAAACTTAAGTCAGAATACTAAATTGCAGACATTGACTTGCTCTGACAATCAGCTTGCAGAATTGGATGTCTCGATGTTGCCGGTATTAAAGAAAATCACCAGCCATACCAATCCACTGGTCAGAATCAATATATTTTCTGCAGGTGCCCTGACCTATTTGTCATGCTCCGCCTGCAGTCTTTCTGCAGAAAGACTGGATTCTATATTTGTTGCTTTGCCTACGCTTAATACTGTATCTACCAGCAGAAACCTTTATGTCCTGAACAATCCGGGATCGTCTTCCTGTCACTCGGAAATTGCTGCAGCCAAAAACTGGACGTTGGATCGTGTCATTACGCAAAGTTCGTTTTATTTGCCGTCGGTTTCATGCAAAATGGCCGATTCTGTCCAAGTCAATATTTGTCTGAAGAATACGGCACCGACTATAGCTTTTGAACTCGACTTGCTAATACCGGACGGCTTTATTTTGGATACGTTGCGAAGTTGTCTTTCTACTGCCCGGAAAGGTCAACATCTGTTGTCTATCGCCAGAATATCAACCTCTTCACAGCTCTATAAATTTATAGCTTATTCCCTGAATATGAAGGATGTGTTTTCAGGAACGGATGGCTCGCTGCTTGAATTATATCTCAAAGCCCCCGATGTTATAAAAACATATACTATAGATATTCAAAATGTTGTACTGATAGATACATTGACGAATTTAATAGATGTTTCCGTAACAGATGGCCAGATATCGGTAAAATCCATCTCACAGACGGGTGATGCCAATGGTGATAAAATGGTGGATGTGACAGATATCGTCAACCTGGTTGCTTTTATTAATGGCCGTCAACCTGCTGGTATTGATTCTGCGGCAATAGATCTTGACGGAAATGGGTTATGGAATGTGGCAGATATTGCTAAGCTGGTGCTCATCATCAATTCAGGTGAAATATTGATAAGATCAGTTTCCGTGATGACTTCATCAGACGTTGGGAAATTATCGATCTATCATGCAGAAGAGGCATCAGTTGGGAATCACTTGTTTTTGCGCTGCTCGGCGGAAAATTCGGAAAATCTGGAATTGTGTCTTGATAATGTCGACGATGTTCAGGCTTTTCAAGTGGATATCATATTACCGGAAGGATTGAAATTTCAGACAGGTCAATTCTTACAAAATTCGGAACGAAATTCCGGACATATGTTTTCCATCCATCGGTATTCAGAAAATAGATATCGGCTATTATCCTATGCCTTAAAACCGGATGCTGCATTTTTAGGGAAATCAGGGATATTGGCAAACTTGGTGTTGGAAGGCACTGAAAATGTCAGTGATGGATCCTATCCGATAACCATGGAGCAAGCAGTTCTTACTGGAATGAATCTTTCTTCTGTCTCATCAAAGCTGTATGACGCAGTCTTGATACTGGGACCTCAGAAAGAAAAGGATGAATCCATCTCATTCGGAACAGACAGAAATTCGCATTTATGGATTCGTGGGGATGGACTTACAGCATTTTCAGTTTGGGATTTCACCGGGAAGCAGCTTATTCAGAAAAAACTGGATGAAGTGGATTTTTATAGTGAACGGCTCGAGAGAGGTCTGTATATGGTTAGGGCAAGTTCCAAGTATAAATGCGATTATATTCAAAAAGTGGCGGTCGAATAATGTACATTTTGTCAGTTTTGATGGCAAAAGATCTATTTTTGCGGCCAAATATGTCATGTTTTCTATGGATTTTGCCAACTGAATCTTTTGGCACGGATTTCGCTGTTAACAGGTTGTCGGTTCAAAAAAACCGAGTGTATTCTTACGTGAAAATGAACGTGGGGTAGCCCGTCACGATTTTAATATTTATCAACTTAAAAATAGTATTACTATGGCATTACAACCTTTATCTGACCGCGTGCTGGTAAATCCCGCAGCAGCAGAACAAAAAACAGCGAGTGGCATTATTATTCCAGATTCCGCGAAGGAAAAACCTCTAAAAGGCGAAGTTGTCGCAGTCGGTCCAGGTACAAAAGATGAAACCATGCAGGTTAGCGTGGGTGACGTCGTTCTGTACGGTAAATATGCCGGCACTGAAATCGAAGTCGATGGTGAGAAATTACTTATTATGCGTCAATCAGACATATTTGCTAAATTTTAAAAATACATATAATCATGGCAAAAGAAATTAAATTCAATATGGAAGCCCGCGATTTACTGAAGAGCGGAGTTGATCAATTGGCAGATGCGGTAAAAGTAACATTGGGACCTAAAGGTCGCAATGTCATCCTGGAAAAGAAATTTGGTGCACCTCAAATTACCAAAGACGGTGTGACTGTCGCCAAAGAAATTGAGTTGGAGAATCCTTACGAGAACATTGGTGCACAACTTGTTAAAGAAGTTGCTTCCAAAACAGGTGAAGATGCAGGTGACGGTACAACTACCGCTACTGTTCTGGCACAATGTATTGTTCGTGAAGGTCTAAAGAATGTTACCGCCGGTGCTAATCCAATGGATTTGAAACGTGGTATTGACAAAGCTGTTGCAGCTGTCGTTGCCCACATCAAGACTCAAGCCAAAGAAGTTGGTACCAATTTTGAAAAAATCAAACAAGTGGCCCGCATTTCTGCCAATAATGATTCTGAAATAGGTGAACTGATTGCAGAAGCCATGCAGAAAGTGACCAAGGAAGGTGTCATTACCATTGAAGAAGCCAAAGGTACCGATACACACATTGACGTTGTAGAAGGTATGCAGTTTGACCGTGGTTATCTTTCAGCTTATTTCGTAACCGACACAGAAAAAATGGAAGTGGAAATGGAAAATCCATATGTCCTGATCCACGACAAGAAAATTTCTTCACTGAAAGAATTGTTGCCAGTACTTGAAGCAGCTGTTCAAACCGGTCGTCCATTATTGATCATCGCTGAAGATATCGATGGTGAAGCATTGACTACTTTGGTTGTAAACCGTTTGCGTGCCAATCTGAAAATATGTGCTGTCAAAGCTCCTGGTTTCGGCGACCGTCGCAAGGAAATGTTGCAGGATATCGCTACTCTTACCGGTGGCGTTGTTATCTCTGAAGAACAAGGTTTGCAACTGGAAACAACGACACTTGAGATGTTGGGTTCTGCTGAAAAAGTTACTGTCACTAAAGATAATACAACTGTTGTCAACGGTAAAGGTAAAAAAGAAGCCATTGTTGAACGTGTTGCTCAGATCAAGGCTCAGATTGCCAAAACAACGTCCGATTATGACCGCGAAAAATTGCAGGAACGTCTGGCTAAATTGGCCGGTGGCGTAGCTGTTCTTTACATAGGTGCTCCTTCTGAAGTTGAAATGAAAGAGAAGAAAGACCGTGTAGACGATGCTTTGAGTGCTACTCGTGCCGCTATTGAAGAAGGTACTGTCCCTGGTGGTGGTGTTGCATACATCCGTGCCTTGAAGGCTATAGAAAACCTGAAGGGTGCCAACGAAGAAGAAACACTCGGTATCAAGATTGTTCGTCGAGCCATCGAAGAACCTCTCCGTCAGATTGTATTCAACGCAGGAAAAGAAGGCGCTGTGGTTGTACAAAAAGTAGCTGAAGGCAAGGATGACTTCGGTTACAATGCGCAAACAGATACCTATGAGAACTTCTATGCAACCGGCGTGATCGATCCGGCAAAAGTGACCCGTGTGGCTCTTGAAAATGCTGCTTCTATCGCTGGCATGTTCCTGACCACCGAATGTGTGGTCGCAGAGAAGAAAGAAGATAATCCTGCTCCAACGATGCCTGCCGGCATGGGTGGTGGCATGGGTGGTATGATGTAACATTCAGGTCCTATAATTAAAAGAAACGCCTCAGTCGTAAGACCGGGGCGTTTTTTGTTATAGGATATCTTTTTGTTATGCTTTTCTAATCATTCATTAAATTATAATAAAAAATATACGGGCTATTTTTCAGAATTAATGTTTTATTTATATTTTTGTCAAAAGACAAATGACCTTGAATATAAAAAATATTCTGCTTATCCATTTGTTTCTAGTTTCCGGAAGCTTTGTGGAAATATTGTCAGCCGCTGATTTTGAATGTGTCAGTTCTGTCAGCCGGATTAATGTCGCTAAAAATCAACGGTGCATCACAGACAGTTTTGTCTATCAGGTCAATAATCGTTATGGCGAACATTACACGGATTTTTCCATATATTATTCTAAAATATCTAAAATAACCAATGTCAAGGTTTGGATAGAAGATGTTAAAGGTAACCGGATACGTGATTTGAAAAAGAATGAAATCAAAGATCAAAGTTACATTTCAGGCTATACACTCTATCAAGATGACAGAATCAAATCTTTTCAAGTCAAGCACAATACATACCCTTATAGAATTTGTTATACCTATACATGCATAGAGTCACAGTTTCCCCAGATTGCTGACTGGAGGCCAATATATACAATCGATTATCCCATCGGGGAATCGAAACTCAGTGTGACTATTCCCAAAGATTATCCGGTGACGCACTACGTCAATAATGTCTTAAGAGTGAAAACGGATACTTTGCCGGATAAGATTGTGACTGAATATTTGGTAAAAGGTGACAACATTAAGGATGCAATACGCGGAAATAACCTGTTTAACGTTGATTGGCCCAGGGTCATCATGACCCCATTGCATTTTCGCTTTGGGGTAGATGGAAGTTCGGAAAGCTGGGAAACATTCGGTGATTGGTATGATCTTTTGAATAAAGGGCTTACGAAACTGCCTGAAGCAGAAAAAGCAAGGGTCGCTGTATTGCTTCAGGGAATGACTGATACAATGGAGATTGTCAAGACCCTTTATCAATATTTGCAGGATAATACCCGGTACATCAATATCAACATAGGCATTGGGGGTTTAAAGTCTTTTCCGGCTTCTTATGTTGCGTTCAACAAGTATGGAGATTGCAAGGCGTTGACCAATTATATGAAAGCTTTGCTCGAGTACAAAGGAATCAAAAGCTATTTTGTGTTGATAAACAGCGGTCAATATGCTGAAAAGATGGTTGAAACTATACCATGCTCTCAGTTTAATCATGTTTTGCTGGCTGTCCCTATTTCAAAGGACACTTTTTGGATAGAAAATACAACCAGTGTCCAACCTTTTGGCTATGTGGGGTCTTTTACCCAGAACAGAAAAGCACTTCTTATTTCGAGAGGGCATAGCCATTTAGTTTCGATGCCTTCGCTTAAAAGAAGTGAAGTCCTTTCCATTCGGAAAATGGATGTCACTGTGGATGAAAAGGGTGAAGCAGACCTTTCTGCCATTTTCTTCAATAAAGGCCGGGCCTATGAATATCTTAATTCCATCAAGCACTATTGTTCAGAAAATGACAAAAATACATTCATCAATTTTTATATCCCTTTTGATAGCTATGAACTGAAGAATTGGAAGTTTAGAGAATATCAACGAGACAGTGCCAGAATTGACCTTACACTCAGGATGTACGTTTATAGATTGGGTAGGGTAATTGGCAATGATCTTTATATAAAAACGTTTCCTATCCAGACAGGTCTCAAGGATTTACCGATTCCAGCCAATATGTCGGCATCACTTGCCTTTCCAGTCTGCAATATTGACTCTGCAATTTATCATGTACCTGATACGTATAAATTGAAGTACATGCCCGAGTCTATACATCTCAACTCAAATTTTGGGGACTTCCTTTTCACTTTTACGATGAAAGGGGAAAATATTTGCGTTAATAAAAAAATTGAATTGTATCAGAGAGAATACACGGCCTCCGACTATGAACTTTTCTATGCGTTCATGAAATCCATCAAAGAGTCTGAAAACACAAACATAATTTGTCTGACAAAGAATTAAAGTTTCTACCATATCCATAAACTATTGATAAACATGAAACGAATATTTTTAATGATTCTTTTAACAACGGTGATGAGCAATGTTTCTTTTTCACAGAATATTGATAAATCTGTTCTTGAATTTGGAAATTTAAAATATGAAGAGCGGATTTTTAATCGTTATGAGAAAGACACGGCAGCAGAGGCTGTGGTACTTTATGATATAGGAGAATCTCGATTCAATTACGATGAAAATACAGGATTTGAGCTCATTTTTGAGAAAAATGAAAAAATAAAGATTTTAAAGGATGCAGGAATTGATTATGCCACTTTTGAAATTCCGTTTTATGTGTCTGAAAATGGCATGGAGATAGTCAGTGACGTTGAAGGTTATACATACAATGTGGAAAACGATCAGATTATTAAGACTGCACTTGATTTGAGCACCATCTACGAGGACGATTTGCCAGGAAAATGGAAAATGAAAAAGTTTGCCATGCCAAATGTGAAAAAAGGCTCAGTCATAGAGGTCACGTACAAAATTAGTAGTCCTTTCTTTTTCAATTTCAGGAATTGGACGTTTCAAAAAAAAATTCCTGTTTTGTATAGCGAATATACGACCAAGATGATTCCTTTCTATACTTATAATTTCTTGTTGCAGGGGAGGAACGGTTTCGATGAATATAAATCAGAGGAGGGTAATATGATCAGACATCTATATCATCTAGGTTATAAAGATATGATCTATACGTTTATTATGAAAGATATGCCAGCCTTTAAAGATGAGGTTTTTATCACTTGTCCTGAAGACTTTCTAGTAAGCTGAATTTCCAGCTTTCTGAAACAACCAATATGAATAGAGAAAAAGAATCTGTCATCAATACATGGCCCAAGTTTTCTCAAGAGATGCAAAAAATGTACGAGTTTGGAGGATATCTGAAGAGTGCGGAAAAAATGGCGTCATCTCAAGTTGAAACCATGTTATTGACAACAAAATCACCTATGGAAAAAGTTCAGGCCATAGATGAATATATGAAATCCAACTTCAATTGGGACAAATATTACAGCAAATTCTCCAATCAAAGTGTTAAGAAATTTTTAGAAACAAAAACAGGAAATTCGGCAGAAATCAATATATATTATGTAGGCTTGCTCAGATCAGCAGGTCTTGATGCTTTTCCGGTCATTCTAAGCACTCGCGATCATGGCAAGCTTCTGTTGGATTACCCTTTCGAACATTTTTTTAATTATGTGGTTGCTGCTGCTGTAATAGATGGTAAATTTATGTTGTTTGATGCGACTGAACCTTTTGCAGGCATCGGCATTATTCCAGCCCGCTGCATCAACGACAAAGGTCTAGCCATCATGAAGGGAAAAGGCGAATTTAAATGGCTGGATCTTAGTAGATCAGGTAAATCCAGTGTTTTTTACAATATTGATTTGACTCCAGATCCAATGACAGATTCCATCTATGGTCGTTTTTCCGTGAAATCAACCGGTTATGAAGCGCTTGATATGAGGAAAAATTACACTTATGATATGAAAGAGTTTAATCAATCCATGAACTTTTCCAATATGACACTTAAAGATACCATTCAAGTGAAGAATCTTCGAGATGTCAACAAACTCTTTGAAGTAAAATACATTGCAAATACTCGTATGAATGTATTTGACAACAAAAGTTCCTTCTCTCCATTTTATGCTTTCTTCTTTTCGCTCAATCCATTACAAAACCCTACCCGTACTTATCCGATTGACCTCATTTACAAAAAGGAAAAGAAAATCTCCGCTACCATCCACATTCCGGCGGGTTATAAATTGTTGAATGGACCCAACGCCATCAATATAGACAATAAAAAATTCAATCTTCAATTGAAAACAGATATGCTCAATGACTCTACCTTCTTGATAGTTGGTGGTTACGAGTTTAAGAAAGAAATATTTTCAACTGACGAATACGATGAAATCAAGGGCTATTTCCGAGATATAGTCAATGTTTTCAATCAAGAAGTGGTACTGGAGAAGATCAAATCATGATTTTCTTGCGGAATAACAACTTGCTGTAATCTCTTTCCTTTTTATTTATTGAAAAAATTTCTCTATGTGTTGGATGGAAGAATTCGGACAGAAAACGACGACGTGGTCACCTTCCTGGATTTGGGTGTCTCCGTAAATCAACATTCCCTTACCTTTTCGAACCAACCCTCCCAAACTGATATTTTCTGGAATATCCAGATTCTTGACCACTGTTCTTGTGATTTTAGCCTTTTTGTTGACGACAAATTCTGCCACTTCCGCATCTGCAAAAGCGAGACTCTTTACATTGGAAACATCGGCTTCAAGCATCATTTGGTAGATGTGGCCTGCGGAAATCAGTTTTTTATTGATGATCATGCCTATGTCCAAACCTTCAGCCATAGCAATGTAATCAATGTTTTCAACTTCCGCAATGGTGCGATGAATGTGATAATTTTTGGCGGCCAGACAGGAAAGAATGTTTGTTTCAGCACTACCTGTCAGCGCGACAAAGGCATCCGTTTTTTCAATGCCTTCGGATGCGAGAAGGTCCACATCCCTGCCATCACCTACAATAACCGACGTGTTTGAATCAACTCTTTCCATTAACCATTCAGCACGATCACGGTTTTGCTCAATAATCTTAACATTAAAGTCATTAGATAACAAATGAGAAGTTTTGATGGCAATCCGGCTGCCACCCATAATCATGACATTATGTATTTCATTGCTGCTTTTTCCACAGATTTTTCGGATGGTTTCTATGGCTTCAGGTGTAGAAATGAAGAAGACCAAGTCTCCCACAAGTACCATATCTTTTCCCGTAGGAATTAGCGTTCTGTTTTGACGTTTGATGACCGCGATGCGGTAAGTGTTCTCATTTTTAAACAATTCAACCAGTGACTTCTCTAAAATGGAGGCGTTGGAACGTACTTTCACGCTGACCAAAATCAGTTTTCCTCCGCAGAATTCATGCCATTGTCTAGTCCAAGGGCGTTTTAGACTATTGATAATTTCTTCTGCAGCCAACTTCTCAGGATAAATCAAGGAGTCAATACCCAGTTGCTCAAAAAATGCTTTATTGGATTCTTCCAGATATTCGGGATTGTCTATGCGAGCTACAGTTTTCTTGGCCCCTAGTTTAGTCGCTAAAATACAAGCTGTCATATTTCGACTTTCATCCGGAGTTACTGCTATTAAAAGATCGGCAGATTTTGCTCCTGCTTCCTTAAGCTTTTCAATGGATACAGGAGACCCAACCAGTGTCATGAAGTCATAATTCGTATTAAGATTGGCAAGGACTTCTCCATTCAAATCTAGAACCACAATATTGTGTTTCTCACGAGATAACATTTTTGCTAAATGTCTGCCAACCTCTCCGGCACCTGCAACTATAATTTTCATATGATAATAATTTTTTCGTTTAAGGTCATATGGAACTCACATGTCCAATTTATCATAAACTTGGACGTTTTTACAAACATGTTCGTTTCATACATCAATGATTTTATGCACATTTTCGTATTAAATTCGCATGTCATAGTTTCATATTCTATGAAAAATTTTCAATTCATGCTCGTTTCATACAATGAGAATTAAGACTCTTTTAATAAATCAAGGATTGCTTTTTCTATGCCTTCTTTGTCGATTCCGTATAAATGATGCAGTTCGGCAACAGATCCATGTTCCACAAACACGTCAGGTAGGCCCAGGCGTTTAATTTCCGGTGAAAGGTGATGTTCGGAATAATATTCCAGTACGGCACTTCCGAAACCTCCTTCCAAAACTCCGTTTTCGATGGTAATGATTTTGCTGAATTTTTCACCGACTGATTGCAGGAGTGCTTCGTCCAAAGGTTTTATAAACCGCATATTATAAAGAGCCACCGATATATCTTTCTGACTCAATTTATTGACAACATCGGATGCGGTTTCCCCGATGGGACCGACACATAGGATGGCTAAATCGTTTCCTTCAATAAGACAAGTCCCTTTACCGACTTCCAGGAGTTCCATTTTGTTCTTCCAATTTCTGCTGAAACCCTGTCCGCGTGGGTACCGAATGACAAAAGGACCTTCCTTCATGGTTTGGGCGGTGAACATCAGATTGCGAAGTTCGTGTTCGTCAATGGGGGAACTTATGATGACATTGGGTATGCAACGCAGATATGCTAGGTCGAAAGTGCCGTGATGGGTCGGGCCGTCTTCACCGACAAGACCTGCCCTGTCCAGACAAAGGACAACCGGCAGTTTTTGCAAGGCAACATCATGGATGATATTGTCATAAGCTCTTTGGGCAAAAGAAGAATAAATATTGCAGAATGGTATAAGTCCTTCTTTGGCAAGACCTGCGGAAAAGGTGACGGCATGTCCTTCTGCAATGCCCACGTCAAATGAGCGATCCGGAAAACGATCCATCATCAGGTTCATGCTGCATCCTGTCGGCATGGCAGGCGTGATGCCCACAATTTTTGGGTTACTTTCAGCAAGTTCAACAAGTGTGTGGCCAAAAACGTCCTGGAACTTCAAAGGCAAATCTTTTGGTTTTTCATCGCAATCGCGTTCACCGGTGTCTTTGTTGAATTTGCCAGGAGCATGCCATTCTGTCGCATCCCGTTCGGCCGGTTCGAAACCTTTGCCTTTTGTTGTGCAGACATGAAGCAATTTGGGGCCTTTCATATTTTTGATATCATTCAGGATCTTGACCAAATTCTCTACATTGTGGCCGTCTACAGGTCCAAAGTACCTGATGTTTAGCCCTTCGAAGATGTTGTGTTGATTGGTTAGAATAGCCTTCAAGCTATTTCCGAAACGCAAAATCTTGCCTTTTCGATGGTCATTGATGATACCAATTTTCTTAAGCAACAAAAACATTTTCCAACGTAGTTGGTTGTATCCTTTGGATGTGGTGATCTTAATCAGATAATCACTCATTCCTCCAACGTTCCGGTCGATAGCCATGTGATTGTCATTCAGAATGATCAACAGGTCATTGGGGTGTACGGATGCATTATTCAGACCTTCAAAAGCCAAACCTCCAGACATGGCTCCGTCTCCTATGACAGCAACAACCAGATTATTATCCCCCTTGATTTTAGCAGCGATGGAAAGTCCAAGTGCAGCAGAAATGGAGTTGGATGCATGACCGGCAATGAAGGAGTCATATTCACTCTCAGCCGGATTTGGGAATCCGCTGATACCATTAAATTTCCGATTGGTGGAAAAGACTTTGCGCCGTCCTGTCAGTATCTTGTGGCCATATGCCTGATGACCGACATCCCAGACCAACTTGTCCTTAGGTGTGTTCAGAACGTAATGAAGCGCAACGGTGAGTTCAACAACCCCAAGGTTAGCCCCTAGATGCCCTGGATTTTCAGCCAGTTCGTCAATGATAAACTCACGAAGCTCTGAACAAACCTGGGGCAAATCCTTAATGTTGAGTTTTCGGAGATCACTCGGATAATCTATTGTATTTAGAATATTTTCTTTATCGTTTTTCATAATTCATAAGCCTGCAAAAATAACCTTTTTTCTCATATAAATTATAATATTTTGTACTTTTGTCCTCTATGGAATTTAGAACTGCAATCCCTTTACAAATATCTGATTTTCACCTTGCTCATACGGACAAGATGATGATACTCGGTTCTTGCTTTGCTGAAAACATCGGACTCATGTTGAAAGAGAGTGGTTTTCAGGTCTCGCTTAACCCTTTCGGGGTTTTGTATAATCCGGCTTCAGTGGGCACAGCTTTGCACAGATTGTTGCAAAATCAGCCATTTAGGAAAGAGGAACTGGTAGAACATGATTGCTTTTACCATAGTTTCAGTCACCATAGCTCCTTTTCCGGAACAGATCCCAAAAGTACCCTGGAAAAAATCAATACTGCTTTCAATCAGGCTGTGGTTGATTTGAAGGATGCAACTTGTCTAATCATTACCTTCGGTACTTCATGGGTATATACATTGCCATCTACAGATCAGATTGTGGCTAATTGCCACAAGATGCCTGAAGAATATTTCTTACGCCGTCGGCTGACGGTCAATGAGATTGAGTATTTTTACATTGAACTGCTCGAAATGTTATTACAGGCAAAACCAGATCTGAAAGTGTTGTTTACTGTTAGCCCAATCAGACATATGAAGGATGGCGTACACGAAAACACCTTGAGCAAATCTACTTTACACCTTGCTATTGAGGGACTTTGTGAAAGCTTTGACCATGTATTTTATTTTCCGTCTTACGAATTGCTGATGGACGATCTGAGGGATTATCGCTTTTATGCTGAAGACATGGTACATCCTTCAGCTATTGCTCAGCGTTATATTTGGAATTACTTTTCGGATACCTGTTTTACCAAGTCAACGAAAGAAATTGTTCGTCAGGTTCAACAGATTCGCAAAGCAATGGAACACAAACCTTTTCATCCTGAAGATGAAGCTTACAAGCGATTTGCCAAGAAGAATATAGCCATCCTTGAATTGTTGGCAATCAAAGCACCGGAGATTGATTTGAACGAGGAACGGCACTTTTTTGAACAAATACTGGAATAATGTGGGACTTTTGGATGTGAATTTTTCATGTGATGACATTCGTAACCGAACAAAAATAAGATATGAAGTATACACTGAATGAACTGGCCGAAATTTGGAAATCCAAAAGCCGGATCTGCGAAGATGCTCCTGTAAGTTGGTTATTGACAGACAGTAGGTCTTTATCTTTTCCTGAGGAAAGCTTGTTTTTTGCTTTAAAGACGGCCAGAAATGATGGTCATCGCTATATCCCTGATTTGTATAAAAGAGGTCTTCGTAATTTTGTGGTTTCCGACCAAGATTTTGATTTTGAGGCTTCTCCTGACGCTAATGTCATTTGGGTATCGGATGGACTGGACGCTCTTCAGTCTTTGGCCGTTGCACATCGAAAACGTTTTGATTGTCCGGTCATTGCTATTACAGGAAGCAACGGAAAAACCATCGTTAAAGAATGGCTTTGGCAATTGTTGCGGAAAGAGTGGTGTATCACCCGTTCTCCCAGAAGTTACAATTCCCAGATTGGTGTGCCATTGTCTGTTTGGCAAATGGATGAAGCTACCGATCTTGGTATTTTTGAAGCCGGAATCTCTCAGAAAGGAGAAATGGAAAAGTTGCAGGGAATCATTCTTCCAACCCTTGGTATCCTGACGAATATTGCCGGAGCCCATCAGGAAAATTTCATTTCGATGGAAGAAAAAGCCAATGAAAAGGTCAAACTTTTTGCTTCTTGTCAAACTATTATTTATTGCAAGGACCAGTTTTTATCAGATAAGGCACTTAAGGCAAAATATCCTGAAAATCGGCTTTTTGGATGGTCTTTTGAGGATTTTGGTACACCACTTTATGTCAAAAAGACAGTTGGTACAGGTCTTTATTCCAATATTCAATATTTCTGGAAGGACAAGGAATACTCTTTTTCTTTGCCTTTTAGTGATGCACCTTCCATTGAAAATGCGATAAACTGCTTGGCAGTCATGTTGCTTTGTGATGTCCCTGCCATTAATATTGAAGTCAGGATGGGGCAATTGGAACCAGTGGCCATGCGCCTAGAGGTTAAAGAAGGCAAGAACAGCTGTGTGGTCATCAATGATAGTTACAACTCAGACGTGAATGCTCTAGAACTGGCACTCGATTTTCAGGCAAGACGTTCGGTCGGATCAAACAAAAGGACATTGATTCTTTCAGATATCCTTCAAAGCGGACAAAGCGCAGAGGATTTGTATAAAGTTGTATCCAATATGGTCATACGTAAAAAGATTGACCGGTTTATTGGCGTCGGATATGAACTATCAGCCCATGCTTCCTTGTTCCCTATGCAAACCCATTTTTTTTTACAGACAGAACGCCTTTTGTTGTCCGGACTTTTGGATCAGCTTCGCAATGAATCCGTTTTGATAAAAGGTTCCCGTTCTTTTGGTTTTGAGGAGGTTAGTGAAAGATTGTCCTTGAAGGTTCATGAAACTGTGCTGGAAGTTAATATGGATGCATTGGTGCACAATGTGAATTACTTTAAATCCAGACTGAAGCCGAAGACTCAAATGATTTGTATGGTCAAAGCTGAAGGCTATGGTAGTGGAGCCCTCGAGATAGCAAAAACACTTCAGGCGCATTCTTGTGATGCGGTTGCTGTAGCTGTGGCGGACGAAGGCGTTGAGTTGCGTCATGGGGGAATCTATATTCCAATTTTGGTGATGAACCCAGAATTTGGAAGCTTTTCGACTATTTTTGAGCACAAACTGGAACCTGAAATATATAGTTTCAAGTTGCTGGATGCTTTTATTCGGGAAGCGGAACGGGAAGGGGTGAAAAGCTATCCCATCCATATCAAGTTGGACACCGGTATGCACCGTTTGGGTTTCGAAGAAAAGGATCTTACTGAACTTTTAGGCAGATTGAAAGGCCAGGAATCCTTGCGTGTGAAATCCACATTCTCTCATTTGGTCGGTAGCGACGAGGCTCGTTTTGATGAATTTACGCATCAACAACTGGAACAATTTGACCGTTTTTCGTTAGCTATTCAGGCAGCTTTCCCCCATCGGATTCTGAGACACATTCTCAATTCAGCGGGTATTGACCGTTTTCCAGAATACCAATATGACATGGTCAGATTGGGAATTGGAATGTATGGGATTTCGTCTGTCGATGAGTCGAAACTACGTAATGTAAGTACTCTTAAGACTACCATTCTGCAGATTCATAATCTGCAAGCCGGACAAAGCGTGGGCTATAGTAGAAAAGGCATGCTCAGCCGTAATTCCAGCATTGCGACTTTGCCTATCGGATATGCCGATGGTCTGGATCGCCATTTGGGTAACGGAAGTGGAGAGGTACTCATCAACGGACACCGTGCACGATTTATCGGGAATATATGTATGGATGCCTGTATGATCGATATTACCGATATTAAAGCAAAAGAAGGAGATGAAGTTATCGTTTTCGGGGAAGGTCTTCCGCTTTCTGAAGTCGCAGTGAAGCTTGGAACCATTCCTTATGAAATACTAACCTCCGTGTCCAATCGTGTGAAACGAATATATTTTCAGGAATAATATCCAAATGAAGCATATTATATTTGCCCTATTTTATGTTGTTTTGACATTCTTCTTCCATTCCTGTGTTTTGTTAAATATCATTGATACTGATACATCAGAAGATAATCCGAACAAGTATGTCAATGACTGGATTAGCAAGACGATGGATGTTTACTATTACTGGGAAGATAAAATGCCGTCAAGTACAGACAAGACCCTTTATCCGGATGCTTATTTTGAATCATTGCTTTATCAATATGATGCCGTATCAGCCCCGGATGGAGATCGCTTTTCCTGGATCAGAGAGGATTGGCAAGAGTTGGTTTCTTCTATAAAAGGTGTTGAGGCCAACGAAATCGGGTTTGATTATGTACTCTATCTGAAGGAAAAAGGATCTACAGCTGTGGTAGGGCAGGTCACCTATACCAAAAAAAGGACTCCGGCAGAAGCTGCCGGCATCAAGCGGGGCATGCTTTTTAATAAGGTTGATGGATCAGATCTGACTACCTCCAACTATAAAACGCTATTGTCTGTCACGGCCGGTGAAATAACCTTTGGTTTCCTGAATGTGAATTACACCGATGAAGGTACGTTCAACGGATATACTTCAGGACAGAGCCTGACCATACAGACGCTTGCCAGTTATTCGGAAAATCCTGTATATCTTGATTCTGTGTATCAGATTTCAGGACACAAAGTCGGTTATCTGGT
>JALNXZ010000182.1 GCA_023230125.1 Bacteroidales bacterium
TGATTTGCTCTTAACCAGATCTTCATTTATAATGAGGCATAACGGGTGGCCAGGCCGCGCCCGCCGAAGGTGGGTGTGGTTTGGGTGGTGTTGGCAGCCGTTTTTATTTTCTGTCGATTTTGTCCAAAAGTCGAAGTAATTCTATTCTATTCTCAAGAATTATTTTCACTTTATATAATCTGAAAGTATTTACCAATAAAAGGATTGTTAGAATACTCAAGAATCCTGGTTTATTGATATTCCAAAAATCAATAATATTGAAATCTTTCAATAAAGAATAAATTATCAAGATTGAGGACATTATGATAGACAGAATATTGTTATATCGATAGTCCATCTTAACTTTTTTTAGAATTGCCTCTATCGAAACAGTGTCTTTACCGTATATCCCTTTAAAATAACTATTCCACCAAATGCTACTAAGATTCTGGCTCGTTCTTGAAAGTTGCTCAATAATATCCTGTCTAATCTCTTCTAAGTTCATCGTATCAATTATTATTTATGTTTGTTTCGTATTACCTATTGTGCTGCACTTTCTTAAAATTCTGACTAACGGTAAATACAAACATTGATAATCAAGTATTTACAAAATTCAAATCTTCGCTTGTCACACCGTATTTTTCTATCTGTTTTCGGATTCTCTTCACTACTCCGAGTTTCCTCTTTTCATCCAGGTACATGTAACCTTCAGGATTCTTATAAGGTATGCCTTTAACGACCATATTCCAAATGATCACCGCCAATTTGCGAGCCGTCGCGCTGATGGCAGAAACTCTGCCCTTCCTAAAATTGATCCGCTTGAAGAAATCGGAAAGCGGTGTCGAATCCTTTAGGTTACCTATCGCATTGGCTGCACTCCTTAGTGCGATTTTCAATCGGTTGCTGCCCTTTGGAATCCGACTGGAAAGGACCTTACCTCCGCTGATCTTGTTGTTTGGTGCAAGTCTGAGCCAGCTGGCAAAATGCTTAGCCGACGGGAATTGTCGAATCCCTTCCAACCCAACCTCGCTCATCAATGACAATATCGTAGAATGGCTCAGGCCCTCGATAGCCATCAGATCCACACCCTCAAAATACTGATACGAGAAAAGATTCAGATCGATGTTCTTTGGGGTATTCTTGTTGACTTTCTTGTAAGGATTCTTCTCAATGAAATATTGTTTCTTGTCCGGATTATTGTCGATTGTGTCGGTCAGCATTTTCTCTATCTCAACGTCGCATTGTTGAATTTTCAACTGAAACATCTCGTACATTTCAAGTTCCTGTTGCAAGGCGAAAAGATAATCCTTGCGGCCATTGGTCTGAAGAGCCTTGGCGATTTCCTCAGCCGACTTGCGACAATTTGGATGACGGTATGAAGAAAGCTTGTCCGGATCTGTCTCCCCACCGCAAATGGCACGAATGATGCTCAAGCCTGTCTGTCCACAAACATCATTCACCACCACGTCCAAACGGAGATTCAATAGTCGAAGGTACTTCTGCATCTTTTTCGAAGTGGAAGCCGCAGCATCCAGCAGATTCGAGCGGTGACGACACAACGTCCGCAAATGTTCGGTTGCATCATCAGGCAGAAAACTGCCAGAAAGCAAACCAATGCTGTGAAGTTTCTGAATCCATTGGCAATCCAGAATGTCCGTCTTCTTGCCCTTGACATTCTTCGTGAATTTCCCATTGCACAATATCACCTGCAACCCCTCGGCAACCAATACGGAAAACAGGGATTGCCAATAGGTGCCAGTACTTTCCATGGCCACTGTCTCAATTTCATTTTCCTTGAGCCAGGCTGAGATTCGATACAAATCCTCATTGTAAACGCCAAACTCCTTAAAGTCTCCGGCACCCTGTCCAATGGCAACCCAATGAGAGCGGCTGCCGACATCAATCCCCGCTGCATGGGGATTCACAACTGACATTGAAATCTTTTCTTCTCGCATAAGTTTGTTTATTTTAAAACTCTATGGAGATGTGCTTTAGGCATATATAATTATTCTGATCGGGGTACACTTTGCAGTGTCCACCACTTAAGTTGTCACAAACATCTCAACCAAAATGGCCCGCGTGCTTGATAGCTACACTTTAAGAATCGGTCTTTCATAGAGCACCACAAATCTAATAATTTGCACTGAAAAACCGTTAGCACACGAAGTTGATACAGATGCGGGATTGGCAAAATGGCCACTAACGGGTAGCTAGGGCGCGGGAAACCAATGTATTTCATTGGTTTACTGTGACTTAGCTGGTGTTAGTAGCCGTTAATTTTTCTTTTCTTCTTAATTTCTCTTTTAGATTTCATATATTAGAAACGTTTTTTATTGAATAAAACACAAAATGTTACTTATAGTCTTTGGCTTATAGTCAACCAATTCTAATCTTTGTTCTATGAACATTAAATCAAAAATCGGCTTAAGAATTAAAGAATTGAGAGAAATTAATAAAATCTCCCAAAAAGATTTATCATATTCTTCTGATCTAGATAGAAGTTATATCGCTAGTGTTGAGAATGGCCAACGTAATATCTCAATTGTAAATATTGAGAAAATTGCGCAAGCTTTAAATGTAACAATAAAAGATTTTTTTTCTGATGACAAATTTGATAACAATTCAACAAGCAGTAGAGAATTTTAAACTTCTGATAGAAGGCTCAATTCTTGAAGGGGGTATAAAGTCAAAAGAAGCGATGATAAGATCGTCCAGACCTATAAGTCAAATTCATGAAGCTGTTAAAGCAGACCTTATAAGAAATTGTGTACCTTCTATATTGATTAACCCGCCTTTAGGCGAAACAAAACCTGAATTAAAATTGGCAGGGTTTATCAAACAGAAAAATCAAGATATTTGCGTATCACCTTTAGGATATAAGCCACAAGAGGAAATAATGACAGAAGGTATCTTACGCGAAGAAATTGATTATTATGGAAAAGCATTTACCGAAAGAACCATTTCGATAAATGTCAGAAGTCAAATGAGTTCACTAGCAAAGAATTTCGACACCTTATATGAACGAACTATTGCAGAAGCTCAAAACTTACATGTTAGATGTCCTAAAATGATACTTGGTGAGGTTTACATGATCCCAGTTAAAGAATATGATGCCTCTGTAATGGATGATAGAATTATACGTTTTGTAAAAAATGTTGGATCAGTAGAAAAATACATAAAGTCATTCCAAGCTATTAATCAAAGGGCAGATTATACACGCGAAGATTATAAATATGAACGAGTATGTTTATTGTTAGTTGATTTTGAACAGAATCCGGTAAAAATTTATAATAATAATCAAGATCTCATTCGCGACGGCTTATTACGACCAAATTCCGATGCAAGTGTTGATGGATTGACTTGGGAAAACTTTTCTTCTACAATTCTCGAATTATATAATAACCGATTTGCAGATTAAAAATCTACACGATATTTTTTTAACAGAAATTCATTTATATCGCTTTCTTTTTCCAGCAACTTAAATTTATTAATCTCAGCATCATTAAAATCTGGAATTGTAAATTTCTCAATAAAATTTTTCTGGTAACAGGGGTATCCACCTTGAATAGAAACGCTTGTATTTGTAATGTAATAATCCATAATTATCGAGTTAAGGATTTTTTGAACACATAAAACATTCTCCTCATTTGCTAATGGATGATTCTGTTCTACAAATAGTGTGTTACTATTAGATTTTTGTTTGAAATAAATACCATATCCATTTGTATAGTATGCTTCCTCTTCCGAAACAAACATAAATCGGGGATGTTTACTAAAAGTTGGTGTAAGAATCTTCTTTCCGAACCTACCTAAACCTTGTGTCCTACCCCAGACATAAAATGGATTGAAAGTATTCTTTGCTTTGTCTCGATTTAGTAAGGCTTCTTTTTCGGAACATAAATACTCATAACATTTTGGATATTTTTCTTGCATGATACTCTCCGGAATGGGGATTGTATGTCCATTAACAAACATGTAAGGAGTAATTATTCGTAATTTGTTCATTGAGATTTCC
>JALNXZ010000183.1 GCA_023230125.1 Bacteroidales bacterium
CCAATTCCGGAGAACTCAAAGTGAATTTTTCCATTTAAGGCTTTAATCACCTGATCATAAACGCCATTGTGTCTGATGCTACCTCCTCCGTAAAGGATCAATGTTCTTGCATTTTCAGGAATCTCAACCGCCAATTCTGGAATGGTGTCTTTCCCAAAGATGATTTTTACGGGGTTTGAATAGGTGAAATTTCTCATATGCCAATATATTAACAATTTATTCTTTGTCTGGCGGTAATCTCAATGCTTCGCAGTTTGTCTTTATATGCGTTGTTGGCGTTCAGTTTGTTGAAGTCGAGCGCTGCATCTGAATTGTCATCCCAGCGTCTGCAAAGGTAAAGTACTTTATAGATGCGTCCAATCTGCCATTTTCTGGAGAACTGCAACCCCAGTGCGTAATCTTCTCCGTAACTGGTGTTGGGTACTTTAATCTTTCTCAGGGCAGGGGTAAAGAAAGCTCTTGGTGCGCCAAGACCGTTAATCCTGAGTGCATTGTTTCTCCCGTTTTCAGGTGTCCATTCCCTATGGTCAATAATGCCTGGAGGTATGGTTTGAAAATCAAAATTGCACATTCGATAACTGCCCACCAACATGACACAATTTTGTTTATATAATTCCGCCACGATTTGGTTCAACGTATTTGTATCGCTGTAAACGTCATCGCTATCTAGTTGTACGGCAAAGCGACCGCATTCAGGGTGTTGCACGCCTTCGTTCCAGCATCCCCCAATACCAAGGTCTTCACGTTTTGGAATCAGGTGGATGATTCGTTTGTCTTTTTCAGCCTTTTCAGCGATGGCAGCCGTCGTGCCGTCTGTCGAATGGTTGTCTATGACAATCAGATTGAAAGCAAAAGTCGCCTTCTGACTCAAAACGGAGTCAATGGCATCGGTAATGGTTCTGATTCTGTTTCTGACAGGAATGATGACAGAGGCTTCTACAGGGAAAAATCCTTTATGAAGATCAATGTTTTCAAATATTGGAGGAAGCCATGCTCCGATAGCTTTCAAATGCTCTGTGCAAGCCTGCTCCATCTCAACTTGGACAGACCTGTTTTTCGGATCGACGTAAGCGAACATCTTCTCATCTGAATTTCGCAGGTCGTTTTCTTCAAGGGTGTATAGATATTCATTCAAGTGTACCAACGGATAATTCTGAGATATTTTCAGTCTTATATCATAAAGGGCTGCAAAATTGTAATTTGATTTTTCTTCGACCATTGCTTTTCTAGCAGCTTCCGTCCTGATCAAAAGTAAAGGGCCAAAGTCAAAATCATCGCGGATGCTGCCAGTTTGATAATCATTCAGAGGATGTACCTTTCTAATGCCTTCCTTGATTTCGTAGTAATCGGTGTAAACCATACCGGCTCTTGAATCTTCGGCAACCTGTATCATCCTATCTATGGCGAATTTCCCCAAAACGGGCAAGTATGGCTTGTTGAAAAGGATGAAATAATCTTCTTTTGTGCACTGTATGATATCCAGCAGGTTTTCTGTTGAATTAGGATTTGCTTCTGCATGAAAAATGCAGGATGAAGCAGAATCCTTTTGTGTTTGAAGAAGGTCGGGTTTCCCTGTATAAAAAAAATCGATTTTGGACATTTTCATAAAGGTCTGATATTATATATTTTCAAGGTGAGATTTAAACTGATCGGCTTCGTCTCACTTTACAAATGTATCGATTCCTTGTGATAAAATGGTTGTTCTACGACCTCAATTTGTATGAACTTTTTTCCATTTGAATCAGATTTGTCCAGTCTTCCTGAAATATTTTTGAAGGACAAGCAATGATATCAGCTTTTCCATTTTCTTGTTTTTAAATGGCTCAATATATTGATGGGCATGTTCTATGATCAGTTTGGCTTCATCAGGATGTGTTATGTAGTAAGTCAGCTTTTCTTCGAGATCAGAATAATCATCCTTGATCATTATATAATGATAATCCGGCACCAGTTTCCCTTCCATAAACCAGGATTCAAATTTGGGTTTGGACATGACGGCAATGGAGTTGGAGGACATCGTCCATTTCAGGTTACTTGCCACATCATTTCCCTCCAGACATAGGATAAACTTGTAATCAAGCTGCTCTGTGATGGTCATCCTTGGCATCAGAAATTCTTGATATTTTTCGCACTTTTTCACTTGACCGATATTGCAAAGTGGGTGATTAAAATACATTTCCAAAAATTTTGCCCTATGTTTCTGCGATACTTTTGCTCTTCCAACCAACATATCCTTTTTATTTTCAAAAGATTTATTGTCATGGGTAAAAATATAGTGGCGTATACTGTTCAGTTTAAATATCACAGCGTTGATATTGTTGTCGCATATGGGTCTGCTCTTGACTATAGAAGGCTTTTCCGGTATGTAATTGATGTCACCGAATAAAAAGTGAGCGCCGAGCTTGGATCTAAAAAAACGGGAGTATCTGTAGGTGTCAAAAAAGTAAGCTTTCAACTTCTTGCCAAGTTTGAGATCAGAAAGTCTATCCACGTCTTGAGGCATCACATAACTACCATCAAGTTTATTATAATATTCCACCCTCCCATTGATATAGTCAGCATCATATTGTTTGATTCTTAACAGTTCCTTGTCCAAACGTAAGAAATAAAGCCAATTTGGAACAAACAACCTGGAGTATCCGGCTATATAAAAAAAGAATTTGTTGTTCTTGTGTTTGAAGGAAAGTCTTTTTAATGATGAAAAATCCATGTGATGAAGATGAATCAATATAAATGTTTAGAACTGATTTTCAAAAGTACATCTTTTATTTTATCCCGACAATCATTGTTGGGGTGCAAAAGATGACTTTCCTTTATTTTTGTATGATGTTAATCAGACATGAAAGTACTGGCTGACTTGTTGATTCGTTCCGGATACTGTATATTTGCTTCTGTTAGTATTTATCTGATTAAAATGGAATCAATCAAGGTTATCGGTTTTGATGCAGACGACACTTTGTGGGCCAATGGATCATACTTTAGCGAAGCTGAAGCCTCTTTCTGTGAGCTGCTTGCAGAATATATGCCTGAAAAAGAGCTTACTGCCGAACTATTCCGGACAGAAATGAAGAATATGGAATGGTATGGATATGGGGTGATGGCCTATACACTTTCCTTGATTGAAACAGCCTTATATATCAGCCATGAAAAAGTATCTGCTACTGTGATCAATGAGATTCTTGCATTGGGGCGTTCCCTTTTGAACAAACCTGTTCAATTGTTTCCCGGAGTTACTGAAGTTTTACCGTTCCTGCAGGATAAGTATCGCCTGATAGTCGTTACCAAAGGCGACTTGCTCGATCAGGAAAGGAAACTTGAGAAATCCGGTTTGCTTCCATTTTTTCATCACATCGAAGTGGTGAGTGAAAAATCTGAATCTAATTATTTGAACCTAATCAAGACTCTAGATATTCAACCTGAAGAATTCCTGATGGTTGGGAATTCTTTGAAATCGGATGTGCTCCCTGTTCTAGCCGTTGGCGGTAAAGCCGTTCATGTGCCTTTTAATACTGTTTGGCAACATGAGGCGGTTGAAAAACCAAATACACCTTATATAGAGAT
Source organism: Bacteroidales bacterium (assembly GCA_023230125.1). Classification (GTDB taxonomy): domain Bacteria; phylum Bacteroidota; class Bacteroidia; order Bacteroidales; family UBA1402; genus UBA8389. The sequence continues at coordinate 3,562 of JALNXZ010000183.1, forward strand.
AAAGTCGCTGGTTGATTTGCCACGTGTACTTGCCTTATGATTATCAGACACAACAGAATAGCTCTAAGAGGACAGCCGAGCTTTTCTAGGTTTTCCCGTTTGAAGCAATCGCTATGACGAAAACTTAGTTTAATTCGAATTTTGCGTTGACCTGATATTCCAACTTAATTTTTTCGAATTCAATATCAGGAACGGCCTCTGAGTCTAATGAATCTGCCGTTGTCATTTTAACCATGATGTTTGCTGTGCTTCTCCTTGTTAATGAGTAATTATTGTACTCAATTTCTTGTATGTATATTGCTTTATCTGCATTTTGTCCGATGGCCTGTGCCATATCTATTGCTTTCTCCCTGGCGACTTTGATTGCATTGACTTTCACTTCTCTTCTAAATTGATCAATTTTTGAATGATTTACCTTCTCG
>JALNXZ010000184.1 GCA_023230125.1 Bacteroidales bacterium
AAGTGGCCAAAGCCATGATGGCTCAAGGCGTCATTTAATCACAAACTTGACCGAATATTAGGAAGAGGCTGTCTCAAAAGGACAGCTTCTTTTTTTTAGGATATATTTCCACATCCATGAAATAAACCTTGAGTCAAGTTGAAAAGTTATAGAATAACGATAAAAGTGTGATTTTTGAGGATTAGCTGGAATCAACAAATTAGGAAGCAACTGTAAATTGAGTATCGTTTCTTTCTGGGAGGTTTGGCTATACTTCCTTCGTGGAGGTTTGGCAATCGCTCCCTTCGGGCAGCGGCATAACCTCCGTCTCCGCTAGTCCAGGTTTGTGTCCACTCGACTCCGGCACAAAAATTTTGTCTTTTCGAGCCTTCAATATTTTGTTTTGCCGGACTCTTCGTGTCCACTGCACCTGTCCGTCGAAGTCGACGTCGGCCACGCCGCTGCCCTTCAGTGCGCTTTCCGAAACGTCTGGTGCACCAACGTTACTGAGCTTTTCTTTTAATGATGTTCCAACCCCATTAATATCTTCTGCTTTTATAAAAAGGTTTCTATAATACATTTATAAATATTCGTTCTGTTTGATTTAAAATACACAAAAAGTTTATTGAATATTTCATCATACAATAATCAGATAATTTGTATTTTAGCCACCTGAAAGACACTTGATATTAATTTTATCTTCAATTGAATAAATTGATCTCACATACTAACCACCTGCAAACCAAGTTAAAATAACAATATGGACTTTAACACAAAAGCAATGTGGTTTGCATCTCTTTAGCGTATAATCGCATTGATAATATAAAAAATAAATAAACGCAGTTGATAAAATGCTGTATGTCATATTGTTAAAATATATTGATTATACTGTCGTTATGCAAAATATTAAAAAACGAAACTAATTGAGATTGTGAAATGAAGGCTACTGAAATAAAATTAATTATAGATATAATTGTCGCTCTATGTACAGTTCTTACTCTTGTAATTATTTATTTTACATTGAGAGAGATGAAAACTCAACGATTAAAGATTTATGAACCTCATATTTTTCCTGTAAATAGTGAGTTTTTTATTCTTTCAATGAATAGACTTTTTGAAAACAATATGCACTTAGGGGTAGCCATTGATGAAAAGAATATAGCCGAATCAAGTAACGATAATCCATACATAAAACTTATTAATGTTGGACAAGGTATTGCTAAAGATATTTTGATTAATATCTCATATGGCATTAATTACCATTTGTATTTTGAATTTCTGAAAACTGAATTAACCAAATTTGATTCTCAAATAAATGTTAACATTTCTGATAGTTCTTGTTGGATAGAGAAAAGAAATGATGAAGAACTTGAATTTGCATGCAATTTTCCATTTGAGTTAAATAATGAAAAAAGAATAGATTACTTATTGCCTGTAAAAGACAGTAATGAGTTTCTTAAAATATTACTACCAACTTCAATTGTTTCAGTAATTTCATTTACAGTATTTGTTTTTCAAACAAAGTTTAATGAACGACCTTCTGAACTTTTTGATAAGCTTATTAATGATTTGGATATCACTATTGACGTAAAGTATAAAGATAATTTGAATAAAGTTTATAGTGAGAACTTCAAAATTGTTTTAGGCATGCCAACTATAAAGTATGACAATAAATCGGGTGGCATGATTTATTGTTTAGATTTAAAGAGAGAAAATAAATACTTTGCATAACACTACCCCCAAGCTTAAAAACCGGCGTTTTATTTGTATCTGCTTATCAAGATTTCTGAAAGAACATGTTGAATAAAAACGAGACAAGACGTGCAAAAAATGTATCTTTGTCGAATAGAATAAAATGTAAAATGAACTCAATCGACAGCTATTTAAATAAAATTATTTGCGGAGATTGTTTGGAAACGATGAAACTAATGCCAAGCAATTCTATAGATGTAGTCGTAACGTCTCCACCATATAACCTGAAGAATTCAACAGGAAATGGAATGAAAGATGGTAGAGGAGGCAAATGGGCAAATGCAGCACTTGTAAATGGCTATTCTAATTATGATGATAATATGCCACATGATGAATATGTTAGTTGGCAAAGAGATTGTTTAGCAGAGATGTTTCGATTAATTAAAGATGATGGGGCTATTTTTTATAACCACAAATGGAGAGTTCAAGACGGTTTATTGCAAGATCGACAGGATATTGTTAATGGTTTGCCTGTCAGACAAATTATCATTTGGAGGAGAAAAGGAGGAATTAATTTTAACCCCGGTTATTTCCTGCCAACATATGAGGTGATATATTTAATTGCTAAACCAAAATTTAAACTTGCACCAAAAGCTAATGCATATGGTGATGTTTGGGAGTTTACTCAGGAGATGAAGAATGATCATCCTGCACCATTTCCTGTCGCGTTAATTGACAGAATTATTGGATCTACAACTGGAAAAATTATTTTAGATCCCTTTATGGGTAGTGGTACTACTGCTATTGTTGCATTGGGATTAAAAAGATATTATATTGGCATAGAAATCTCTCCAGATTATTGTAAATTGGCAGAAAATAGAATTATGAAGAACAAAATACAAAGTGAATTATTGCGAATAAGACCTTTAACTCTTTTTGAATGAACGAAATGAAATTATATACAAAAGAAGCACTAATTGCTGAGTTTAAAGCTATTGCTGCAAAAGGATGGATAGAGAATGCAAGGCCTGGAAATGCGGGAGGTGTAGGTAATACATTGGAAGATTTGTTAGGCATACAAGAAAACAACTTGCCAATTCCAAATGCAGCAGAATGGGAATTGAAGGCACAAAGAATTGACACAACTTCACTTACCACATTATTTCACATCGAACCTTCTCCTAGAGCCATAAAGTTTGTTCCGCAAATTTTACTTTTAAAGTATGGTTGGAGGCATCAAGAAGCAGGCTTGAAATATCCTGAAAATGAAATGAGTTTTAGGCAAACAATCCATGGGCAATCGGCAAGCGATAGAGGTTTTATTGTAAGTATTGATAGAAATGAAAGAAAAGTTTTAATCTCATTTGATAAATCTAAAGTCTCTGAAAGACACGCAGATTGGTTGAAAAATGTTGAACAACAGATCGGATTAGAAGAGTTAAATCCTCAACCTTATTGGGGGTTCGATGATTTGGCAAATAAAGCAGGAACAAAACTTCTAAATTGTTTTTATGTCCAAGCAGAAGTAAAGAGAGAAAATAGCAAAGAGTATTACAAATACAGCAAAGTAACAATGTTGCAGAAATTTTGCTTTGATGGTTTCTTGAAAGCTTTAGAAAAAGGAAATGTACTCATTGACTTCGATGCACGAACAGGGCATAATCATGGTACCAAATTTAGGATGAGGCAAAGCTGTTTACCACAACTATATGAAAAAGCAACAGAAATTCTATAAACTCAAAGAAGAACTTCTATTACGTTATAATTTGTTAATTCTTTTAAAAAAGCCTGGGGGTAACACCACAAGCCACACCACCTACGGTGACGAGGCATGGCCACCCGTTAGGGCACATTTAACGAAACGTCACACAACTTTGATTCAATAATAAACAACATTGATATGAATAAGTTTTCTGCGAATAATGAGGAATTGATGTGTCTAATTTGCAAATGGGGACCAATATTGGCATCCTTAGATAATGAAATGATTTCGAATAGGAAAAATTTACAGAATAGAACAATTAAACAGATTGTTGGACATATGATTGACTCCGCATCGAATAACACGCATCGAATCATACATCTGCAATATCAGCCAGATCCATTGATCTTTCCAGACTATGCCAATAATGGGAACAATGATAGATGGATTGCTATACAGAATTATCAAACTGAGAATTGGCATACACTGGTACAACTATGGAAATATTCAAACTTTCACATTGTACATGTAATTGAGAATGTTGATAATTCCAAGCTTAATAATCAATGGATTTCAGCTTTGATGGAGAATGTTTCTCTCCATGACA
>JALNXZ010000322.1 GCA_023230125.1 Bacteroidales bacterium
TTTCAGGCTGACAAAAAAAGCGATAAACGTAGCCAAAATAGACCCTAAAAAGAGTTTGATGATCCACCATGGCATTTGAAATTTAAACAATAGATAGCAAGCCGTGATATAGGAAAGTAATGTTATCAGAAAAGGGAAAAAACGCTCCGACCTCACTGAAACATCCAGATCGGAAACATGGCCGGATTTGATTAGCAACCAAATCCCGAATCCAGGTACAATACCCATAAATAAAAAAACTACTCCTTCAATAACCAAGCGATATTCCCATTGGAGTTCCTTGAACATCCCAACAGTGAAAAGTAAAATCGTGCCATAAAGAGGTAACAGCAACGGATGTAAAATGGTGGAAACAAGTTTCTGAAATGTTTGCATATAATTCTTTTAAATTCCCCGACGAAGACGGGCTACAGGAATTTCCAATTGATCTCTATATTTGGCAACGGTTCTGCGCGCTATGACGTACCCTTTCTTTTCTAGAATATCACATAGTTGCTCATCAGTCATGGGATTATCCTTATTCTCATTATCAATGCTTTCCTGCAAAATATTTTTTATTTCGAGTACAGAAACCTCCTGACCCTTATCTGTCTGCATGGCCTCTGTGAAGAAATATTTTAGTGGAAAAATGCCAAAATCTGTTTGGATATACTTACTGTTGCTTACCCTTGAAATGGTGGAGATGTCATATCCTGTTCTCTCTGCAATATCCTTCAGAATCATCGGCTTCAGATTTTTTTCATCTCCATCCTGAAAATAGTTGTACTGATTATCCAGAATGGCCTGCATGGTCCGCATCAAGGTTTCCTGACGTTGATGTACCGCATCAATGAACCAGCGTGCAGCATCCACTTTTTGCTTGGCAAACTGTATCGCTTGTTTTGTTTCTCTGTTCTGGTTTTTCGTATTAGACTGATAGTCTTTGACCATATTGGCATATCCGGGACTAACATGTAGTTCCGGAATATTACTGTTATTTAGTGTCAATTGCAATATGCCATTATTGTTATCCAGTTGAAAATCAGGAGTTATTCCTTCCATGGATTCTTCAATGGAAGACCCATACACGCTGCCTGGTTTCGGATTGAGTTTCACGATTTCTTGAATCATGGACTTCAATTCTTCTATCGTACAGCCCATTTGTTTGATAATGGAATCATAATGTTTCTTGGAAAACTCATCAAAATAATCCTCAATCAATCTGACGGTATCTTGTATCAGTCTTGTTTGTGTTCTACGACGTAATTGCAGCAACAAACAATCCTGCAAATCAGCAGCTCCTACTCCCGGTGGGTCAAAGCTTTGAATAATACCGATGATTTCATTGATCTGACTGATAGAAAATTCCAATCCAAGTTGAATGGCAATATCATCAGACAAAGCCTCTGGACTTCTGCGTAAATAACCATCATCATCAATACTTCCGGCAATAAAATCCGCAATCTTTCTTTGTGTCGGGTCAAAATCCTGCAAATCCAATTGTTCCTGCAGAGAATCGTGTAACGACATATTGGATGAAACCAGGACAGTTTCACTCCGTTCTTCACTTCTTCCACTCCCCAAATCTTTCGTTCGGTAATCAGGAATATCATCATCAGGCGCATAGTCCTCTATGGAAAAGTCATCATTACGACCTTCACCTCCTTCATTAAAAGGAAGGTCATCATCAGGCATGGTCTGCGGGTCTTCACCATATTCGAGGGCCGGATTTTCGTCGACTTCCTGCATGACACGGTCACTCAATTCCACTGCTGGAATTTCCAAAAGCTTCACCAACTGAATTTGTTGTGGAGATAACTTTTGCTGCAACTTTTGAGTTAATGTCTGGCGAAGCATACCTAATATTTATAGAATACAAAAATAGAAAAAACCGGCGGATTTTACTCAATAACGGAAACTACTGCCACCAAGAAATTCTCTCAATAACGAGGTCGGCGGAATTTCAGGATCGGAAATCGGAATAAAGTATTCAATAAAACGCAGTAAGCGATGAGCCTCCGTATATTCAGGACAATTTTGAGGCACTTGTCTCAGAATTGGTTCTGCATAGCTTCTGAGTACAGAAAACTCAAAGAGGAGCGCAGAATTAAACATGGCATCTGCATTTTCCTGATAAGGATAAATCCATTTTTCTTCCCCAATACGCACACTGTCCCAGCGAGATATTGTCTCACGGGCAGAATAGTTTCTATACAGATAATCACGAATAATTCGTCTGAGCAGCCGGTTATCGGTAGTAGGAATCCAGTTGTGATCATCCAAGGCGATGGACGTCAAAGCAGATACATATACCTTGTACATGACATCCTGAGGTATTTTTGGTAACAATTTCGGATTCAATGCATGAATACCTTCCAAAATCAAAACGGTCTGATTATTTATTTTCAGTTTATCGCCGACATATTCTTTTTTACCCAAAGGAAAATTAAATCTTGGAGTCTCAACCTCCTCACCTTTGATCAAAGCCTTCAATTGATTGTTGAACAACTCAAGATCAAGGGCATTAAGAGATTCAAAATCGTAATTTCCTTTTTCATCAAGCGGCGTATTTTCGCGATCTACGAAATAATTGTCAAGCGAAATGGACACCGGCTTAAGCCCAAGCACCATCAGTTGTATGGAAAGACGTTTGGCGAAG
>JALNXZ010000185.1 GCA_023230125.1 Bacteroidales bacterium
TTACCAAAAAACCATCGTTATTACTGATAATAGAAGCTGGGCCAATCGGGCAATTAAAGGATATAACCGGTAGTCCACAGGCCATTGCTTCAATCAAAACCATTCCAAAAGCCTCAAAACGAGAAGTCATTACATAAAAGGAGCTTTCGATATATTTATCAACAATATTATTGACAGGATTATGGATCGTAATGGATTCTGTCAACCCTTTTTCCTGAATTAGATTTGTTAGAAAATAGTTTAATTTGCCATTACCATAGATGTTTAGCTTCCAGTCAGGATGTTTTGGGGCGACTTGTGCCCATGCTTCAATAAGCCGATCATAACCCTTTTCTTCGTGTAAACGGCCGACACTGATGATGCTCTTATTTTTACAATTGCTTGTTTTATTCGGAAAGAAAGGCAGGGCGTTAGGAATAACTGTGCATTTCCGTACTTTACTCCATAAATCTGCATCCTTTTGTGTCAATACAACGAATGCATCAAAATTTTTTATGGCTTTTTCCATCTTTTTGGTTCCAATTCTCCCTGCAATGCGATACAATAAATTCTGCTTTTGCAACAGTTGAAGATTACGCAGATAAGGTTTTGGAGCATGTGCTTCGGCAATTTTAATGCTTCCATCATGAATAGATTTCAGGAAACCGATCTCACGGCTAACGGTGGATATCACAAAATCAGCATTTAATTCTATCAGCAATTTGGAAAGCTTTTCTTTATAGATTTTCAATAATTTGAAATATATGAATCCGCGTACAAAAAATGAGTGATGATATTGTCTTATAAAATTAACATCCAAATCAATATGTTTTATTTTTTGGGATAAGGGGAAGAAAATCGGGAGGTCATTTTGTTGAGTCGTAATCATATATACTTCATATCCAAGTACATCTGCAAAATAATTAGCCTTTTCGGTAATTACTCTGTCTGCTCCGCAAACTGTATTTAATGCTGGAAAAACATAGGCTATCTTCATCTTAATATTAAATAAGTTTTATAATGAGAAACCACTTTCAAGACTATAAAAGGAATCAACTTTAGCACGGTAACGAAGAAGGTTCTCTTTTGATGGGTCAGATTGAACAGAAGAAAGAAATCGACATAACGTATTATATTTTAAAAAGTTATAACGGTCCCGAAAAAGTTTAACGAGACACCAGTGTAGTAACATATTAATTTCCTTTCAAATAGATGTATTTATTGTTAGCTGGAATAAATAAATAATCATTAGATTTAAGACTCTCCGGTGTCCAAAGATTTAGCTTAATTTCGGACAATTTTTCAAAGTTTAGGTTTGAATTTGACTGTTTTATAGCGTAAACATCATAATCCAAACTTCGTATAAGATCATACAATTTATTTGCTTTATCCTGAAGTTTACCTGAAGAAAGGTTTGAATCATAATAGTCCAGAACTTCACAGGTAATTAACGGACGATGCTCTTTAATTGTTTCAATCATACCTTTAATAACTTCAAGTTCTGCCCCTTCTACATCAATTTTAATCATTGATAAGCAATCACCAGCTTTAAGTAGTTTTAAATTATCAAATCTAAATACGGGAACAAAAGACTTGTCATTATCGGTATAACGATTAGGTCTAAGATTTTGAACTATTGTGGAATCTGTACAGCAATTATCAATATCATCGTTTGAAAACAGTGCCACGACCTCATCCTTGTCAGACAAACCAACAGGAAAAATAGAAATGTCCTTAATTCCATTAGTTTTGATTAGTTTTCTGGTGTAGCGAACACAGTTAGAATTAAGTTCAAATCCATAATAAGGATTATCGAAATGACTTCTGAATTTCAATAGTGTTTGACCTATGTTTACACCAACATCTATAAAATAGGAGTGCTCTGGAAGGTTTATTCTATTCAACAAAAAAATAAACCAATCATTTTTTAATCTCAAATTATTAATGCCAACTCCCTTGATAATGGGTATGAGAAAAGATTTCTCACCTATTCTTATAGGAAGTTTAAAATATAACACTTTTTTTATTAGCTTTTTCATCAACGAATATATGTATAAGTTTTTTATTCTTTATTATTTAATAATTAGGTAATGCGATGCTAATTATTAATTTTATAAGACTTAAAAAAAATCTCCTGCAAAGTATGAAGTAGTTTAATTAAATACAAAAATATTAAATGAATTTGGACTCACAACATATTCTGGACAAATAATATTGCAATATTCATCAATAATTGACTATTTTCTCATAATGTACAGATTCTATGGCTCAATAAGTTATTGTAGAGTTGCGCTTTTGCAGTTGTTGCTATTGTCATAATGATTCGTTTTTAAAAAGTAACAGACATTGAAAATTATAGAAAGTGATAAAAGTAGAAATATACAAACAATTGATATTTAATAGTAAATCTTTTTGCTTAAAAAACAAGAGAGTGGATTTCATAAGGTGGTTTTATCCAAAAAGCCAAACCATCCCGAAATGCAAACATGGTTGAAAGATATAGAGAGCTAATTTAATGTTGTCTAATAAAAATAGTACTCTGAGCGGTCTACAAGATCCAGCGAGAAGTCGGTATTGAATTACGCCAGACGTTTAGAAGCTATGTACTGAATGAAGAATTTATTGATTTCTTTAGTGAAATTTTATTGAATATGACAAATGATCTGCCGTTTATAGTTTTCGTCCATAATATCTGTTATTATATTACCATCGGATACTTCATTAACATATTTATCTGGAATCTTCACCCTTTTTTTAGCTTTCATTTTAAACCATTCATATTCGATATCAACATGTCCTATGTCTATCGCCTGAAAACCTAAATGATACAAATCGTACGCCAAAATGGTTGCAGTAGGGCCAAGTGCAATAAGAATCAAAACATTATTCTTCAATTGGCTGGCTTGATACAAAATTTCATCATATCTCTCAAATGCATTTTCGGCGGGACAGAGGATTCTTCTGATAGAACAAGCATTATCAAAGAGATCATTGCCCACTCCTAACCGACTTTTTTCTCCTTCAATAAAAACGACATCCCGATCTCTCCATATTTCTTTCAATAATTTAAACCAAGTGCCCAAGTTCTTTTTCGTTTTAAAATCCAAATAAGGTCTGGATATAAATGCATTACCATAAGTTCGATCTATACATAGAGTTCTATCCCATTTACTTCCATATAAGTATAAATGAGCTCTCCAATAACGACGAGCATATCGATTATAACGAAACAAATCACTAAACACATCGGGAATGCAAACCAAATGTTTTTCATTTTCACTTAAAAAGACTTCTTTTAATCTGGAAGCCAATTCTTTGGAACTTTTTTGGAAGCCAATAGATTTATTTTCCATCAAAAGTCTTTCACCGTCTCCAAACCTACTTACAGAACAATTTCCTTCTATTATTTTTTTGATAGAATCTTCAATTGAGAGAACTCTTGGAATTACCTTCTGTTTTTTCTTAAAAAAAATATATAAGAAATTACGCCATTCAAGGGTAAGATAATATTGAAGTTCATATCTTATGTCGATTAAATTTTTCATTTTTAGAATTGATTTGATACTTAAATCTTTTTTTTACCAACCAATAACGGAAAATGCTTTTGTAATAATATATTTATTATCAAAGATATTACTAAAGCAAAAAGTGCAATACACATACCACCAAAGACTGAGACTGTGTTTTTTGGAAAAACCAAATATACAAAATAAATAAATACTATATGTATTGCAAAAACCGTTAAGGAATTACGCCCGATATAACTAATTGCTGTTCTCACTCTTGGAATATAATCAGTCACCTTACTAATTAGCAATAGCATAAAACAACCGAGAAACATTTCTCCTAAAGTTGGTAAATAAGGCCCATTAATAATATTTAGCGGCACATCAATGGTTGGCAAGTATCTATTTATAAATATAATAAAGAATATTATTGAACTTATTGCCATTAACAGCCAATATTTAAATGCAATTCTTTTT
>JALNXZ010000186.1 GCA_023230125.1 Bacteroidales bacterium
CATGACGAGTCGGTCCATTCCTATCCCCATGCCTGAAGTAGGGGGCATACCGTATTCGAGTGCGCGGACAAAGTCCATATCGATGAACATGGCTTCGTCATCTCCTTTTTCAGCGAGTTTAAGCTGCTCCTGGAAACGTTCGAGTTGGTCAATCGGGTCATTGAGTTCCGAATATGCGTTGGCCAATTCCTTGCCGTTTACCATTAGTTCAAAACGTTCTGTCAGTTCCGGATTGTTGCGGTGACGCTTGCAAAGCGGTGACATTTCGCAGGGATAGTCGGTGATGAAGGTTGGTTGGATATATAAGCCTTCGCATTTGGCACCGAAGATTTCATCGATAAGTTTGCCTTTACCCATAGTTTCGTCTACTTCAACTTCCATTTTTCTGCAAATCTCCCGAAGTTGTACTTCATCCATGCCGTTGATGTCGATGCCGGTATTTTCTTTGATGGAGTCAATCATCGTCACACGGCGGAATGGAGCCTTGAAACTGATGGTCTTGTCTCCGACATTTAGTTCGGTGGTTCCGTTCACTTCGAGCGCGATTCTTTCAAGCATCTTTTCTGTGAAATCCATCATCCAATTGTAATCTTTGTAGGAAACATAGATTTCCATGCAAGTGAACTCCGGATTGTGGGTGCGATCCATACCTTCGTTGCGGAAGTTTTTGGAAAATTCGTATACACCTTCGAAGCCACCGACGATGAGCCGTTTTAGATAAAGTTCATCTGCAACACGCAGGTAAAGCGGAATGTCCAATGCATTGTGGTGGGTGATGAACGGTCTGGCTGCTGCTCCTCCTGGAATGGATTGCAGGATAGGCGTTTCAACTTCCATGTAGCCGCTTTCATTGAAGAAGTTACGCATGGAGGTAAAAACCTGAGTTCGTTTACGGAAAATTTCTTTGACCTGACTGTTTACAACCAAGTCAACGTAACGTTGACGATAGCGGAGTTCAGGATCTGAGAATGCGTCAAAAATTTCGCCGTCTTTTTCTTTCACGATGGGAAGAGGCCGGAGGGTCTTGGCCAAAACGGTAAGCGATTCCGCATGAATGGATATTTCACCCATCTGGGTACGAAATACGTATCCTTTGATTCCTATAAAGTCACCGATGTCCAGTAATTTTTTGAAAACGGTATTGTAGAGTTCCTTATCATTTTCATCGGGACAAATGGCGTCACGGGCGATATAAACTTGAATACGGCCTACAGAATCCTGTAATTCCATGAAAGAGGCTTTACCCATGATGCGACGGGTCATAATACGACCTGCAATGCAAACCTGACGTTTATCTTCCACTTCATCTTTGAAATTTTCTTTAATTTCAGTGGAGAATGCGTCTGTATGGTAGGCTTCCGCCGGATAGGGGTTGATGCCTGCATCACGCAAGGCTTGTAGGCTCTGACGACGGCCAATTTCTTGTTCGCTCAGTTCTGAAGGATTCATATATTTTGTTTTATATTTTAGAAAAATGGGATCACTTCAACAGTGAAATTAATTCACAGACAGGGATGGTCTTTTGTTCCCCGCTAGTCATATTTTTTAGGGTGATGCTGTTTGCTGCCAGTTCTGTTTCGCCTGCGATGGCTACATATTCCACTTTTCTGACATTTGCATAACTCATTTGTTTTTTCATTTTGGAGGCTTCCGGAAATATTTCTGCTGAAATGCCGGCTTCACGGACAGCTTTGATGATCGGTAGGCAGTAGGCGCATTCTTTCTCACCAAAATTGGTGAACATCACTCTGGTTGTACGCAGTGCTTCTGTCGGATAAAGATTGAGGGTGTTCAGTACATCAAAAATACGGTCAGCACCGAAGGAGATGCCTACGCCTGAAACGTCCGGAAGGCCGAATACACCGGTGAGGTTGTCATATCGACCGCCTCCTGTGATGCTTCCCATTTCGGCATCTATTGCCTTGACTTCGAGAATGGCTCCTGTATAGTAATTGAGACCTCTTGCTAGGCGAAGATCCAACTCTATTTGTGCGCCGAGGTTGAGATTCTTTATCAGACCGAAAATGGTTTCCAGCTCTTCAACTCCTTTCAATCCGGTTTCTGATGTGGCTATGATTGTTTTTAAGTTGTTGAGTTTGGATTCGTTGGAACCTTCGAGTTGAAGAATGGGCTGTAGTTTTAAAATAGCTTCGGTTGAAAGACCTTTTTCTTCCAGTTCCCTGTTGACGTTTTCTGCACCGATCTTATCGAATTTATCGATGGCGACGGTGATATCCGTGAGGTATTTGGTCTCACCAATAATTTCAGCGATGCCACTCAGAATCTTGCGGTTGTTGAGTTTGATGCAAATCTTCAGCCCGAAGCGTTTGAACACTTCATCAATCATTTGGATCAATTCAACTTCGTTCAGGAGAGAATCGCTGCCAACGACATCCGCATCACATTGAAAAAATTCGCGGTAACGGCCTTTCTGCGGGCGATCTGCACGCCATACCGGTTGTATCTGGAAACGTCTGAAAGGAAAATCGATTTCGTTGCGGTGCATCACGACGTAACGTGCAAAGGGCACTGTCAAATCGTATCGTAAGCCTTTTTCGGAAATCTTGTTGGTCAGTTTCACGGAGTTGTGTGCCAGAAGTTCGTTCTGGTCTACACCACCGATGAAATCACCTGAATTTAAGATTTTGAAAAGTAATTGATCGCCTTCCTCGCCGTATTTTCCCATTAATGTGGAAAGGTTTTCCATTGCAGGGGTTTCAATTTGCTGAAATCCGTACAGGTAAAAGACCGACCGTATGGTGTCGAAGATATAATTTCGTTTCGCCATTTCCTCGGGCGAAAAATCGCGCGTTCCTTTTGGAATGGATGGTTTTTGCATCTGAATGTTTTAGTTTCGGCCTCTACCGCCAAGGAAAATAAGAATATAATAAACCAAAGTGGCCAAAGAAGAGAGTGCTGCAACAACGTATGTGTAAGCAGCCCATCTCAGGGCGTCCGTGGCCATCGGGTATGTTGAGTTGTTGGTGATGCCTGCATTGCTCAGCCAAGTGACGGCACGCCTGCTTGCGTTGATTTCAACCGGAAGCGTGACGAAACTGAACAGGGTGGTCAATGCGAAAAGGACAATTCCTGCTATCATGAGTTGTGGAAAAGAACTTATCGTAAAGATACCTGCGAGTAGAATCCATTGCATCCATTTGGATGCAAAGCTGACGGAAGGAACCATTTTGGATCGCATGTTCAAAAAGGGATAAGAGGTAGCATGTTGGACGGCGTGTCCGCATTCGTGTGCTGCAACGGCTGCAGCTGCAATGCTGTTACTCAGGTATACTTCGTCACTTAAATTGACAATCTTTGTGGCAGGGTTGTAGTGGTCGGTTAACTGGCCGCCTATATGTTGAACCTTTACATCGTTGATTCCGTTTTCCCGAAGCATTTTTTCAGCTACATCTTTTCCGGTCATACCGTTAGGCATGGCAATCTCACTGTACTTTTTGAATTTGGATTTTAATATCCTTTGGATGATCCAGCTTAAAAGTGCAAAGAAAATAAAAATGCCGTAAATCATTAAGTTTGATCCACTGATATGAGTACCGGTTTGTGCATATTGCGCAATGATGAGGTTGTATATCATGGTTTAATGGTTGTAACGTTCAATGGTTTGTGCGCGATCAGGGCCAACAGAAACAATTTTGATCCGAACGCCCAGTTGTTCTTCGAGAAAGCTTAAATAGTTGTTGAATTCTTCAGGGAATTCGTCTTCGGACTGCATCTTAGTCATGTCGGTCTTCCATCCCGGCAATTCGGTATAGATCGGTTCGACACCTTCGTTGATGTCGAAAGGAAATTCTTCGGTTTCTTCACCGTTCGCTTGATAGGCTACGCAGGCCTTGATGGTATCAAAGTTGTCCATGACATCGCTTTTCATCATAATAAGGTCAGAGACGCCGTTGATCATGATGGCGTATCGGAGTGCGACCAAATCAATCCAGCCGCAACG
>JALNXZ010000187.1 GCA_023230125.1 Bacteroidales bacterium
CAACTCTTCCGGGAGTTTGAATTTGAATTTTGAAAGTTTCATATTTTTAATTTTAATTTATTTTCTCAGTCAAACTTAATTTTGTAGATTTATTTTAAGATCAATAAATGATTCTTCTACATCTTTGGAATTCATCTCAAGTAAATAATCGTCCACATTGTGGCAATCTTCAAGACTGATATCTCCAATTCGTGTTCTACAAAGAGCGGTCAAATGGGCCCCACAGTTTAATGCTTCTCCCAAATCTCTGGCCAGCGCACGGATGTAGGTCCCTTTACTGCATACAACTCGGATCTTTATCATAGGTATTTCGTATTCAAGGAGTTCAATTTTGTCGATTACCAGAACTTTTGGTTTCAGGTTCACTTCTTCTCCATTGCGGGCCATATTGTACGCACGTCTTCCATTTATTTTGCAGGCCGAGAAGTCAGGCGGAATCTGCTCAATGCGTCCGACAAACTTTTTGATCACTTCTTCAACAGATTCGTATGTCACATGACTGTAATCAAAACGCTGGTCGATCGGTTTTTCCAGGTCGTAGGAAGTCGTTGTCGCTCCCAACTCAAGTGTTGCAATATATTCTTTAGTCTGATACTGAAATTCCTCTATACGTTTTGTGGCCTTTCCCGTACAAATAATCATCACCCCAGTGGCCAAGGGGTCCAAGGTGCCAGCATGTCCCACTTTCAATTTTTTTATATTCAATTTTTTGCAAATTGAATTTCTGACTTTTGCGACCAACTTGAATGATGTCCAAGTGAGTGGTTTGTTAAAATATAGAATTTCGCCTTCTAAATAATTCATTCTTTATTTTAATCGTGTTTGTCTTTTTTGAGAATACCAAAAATCACAAACAAAAAACCAAACAGGCTCACTCCAGGCCCCAAAACGATGCGTCTGAAACTGAAGATATCCGGATTATATGCTGCTTCTTCGGATGGAACTCCCGTCATCAAAATAAAACCAATGACTACAAGGAGCATCCCAATGCCTATTAAAATAAGATTTTGCTTGCCAAGTGCTAATTTATTGTCCATATCTAATTGATTATTGATCGTTCAAAAACATTAAACGTAATATAAATCGCTCGTGTTCATTTTCAGATATCTGTTCACCGCCAACCAGGTTGCCAATGAGATGATGATGATGCCAAAAACCAACATTGCAACGAAAACAAATGCCAAAGTTTGAATATCAAGTATTTGAATGGTTCTTGCCATTTTTTGTTCCACATAAGATAAAGATCCGTATAAAAGTCCCATGGCCACAAGGGCTGCAAAAATGCCACTCCACAGATTTTCTAGCAAGAATGGCTTTCTGATGAAGTTCCCGTTTGCTCCGACTAATTGCATGGTGCGGATCAAGAATCTTTTGGAATAGATCAAAAGTCTGACCGTATTGCGTATCAGCGAAAATGAAATGATGGTCAAAAGCAAAGCCAACGCCAACAAGACGATGCTGATGCGTTTCACATTTTCATTGATTAAATGGATCAAGTCTTTTCGATAGATGACATCCTGAACATCCTTGTTCTGTTTAAGCACTTTTTCAAATTTTTCCATACTGTCAGTATTGGCATAATCGGCATTCAGATAAACGTCAAATGAAGCCAATAAGGGATTATATCCCAACAGGTCTTTTGGATTTTCCCCAAGTTCTTCGACCAATTGTTTCAATGCTGTCTCTTTATCAATAAATTGTGCTGATTTTACATAAGGGGATGCTTCAAGCCGTTTTTGGAACATTTTCAAATCGGGAAGCTTCATCTGGTCATCGACAACAACAGACATACTGACATTTTCTCTGACGTAAACTGATAAGTCTTTTGCTATGAAGCCCAGTACCAGCATGATCCCAATTAGGAAAAGAACAAGACTGATGCTAATCGTTGATGTGAATCGCGAATTAAAAACCCTCGTAACGCTGATTTTTTTTTGTCTGTTCATTATGAAAGAGATAGAATATAAAGTGTATGGACATTAATCCCCCAAAATTGCCGCAAAAGTGCGAAAAATATACGGAAAAACCGCTGTTTATTCGGAATATTTAATATAATTATATATAACTTGGCCCAGTAACGTGGCAGTAGTACAATCCGTAACCTTTACGCAGACTAATTGTCCTATATGAGCATTTTCTTTTGGAAAGACCACCACTTTATTCTGTTGCGTCCTCCCAAATAGCTGTTCGCGTGAACGTTTAGAGAATCCTTCCACCAAAACGTCGAATTCTTTTCCCAAATCGCGCATGTTGCTTTCTCCCGAAAGCTTATTCTGTAAATCAATCAGCTCATTCAAGCGTTTAATTTTTTCTTCTTCAGAAACCGTATCTGGTAATTTTTTGGAAGCGTATGTACCAGGACGTTCTGAATACTTGAACAAAAAGGAGGAGTCATAACCGACTTCCCGCATCAGAGAGAGACTTTTCTCGTGGTCTTCCTGTGTTTCAGAGTGAAAACCGCAAAACATATCCGTGGATATGCCACATTCAGGAATGATGCGTCTAATAGCGTCAATGCGGTTCAAATACCATTCACGGTCATATTTGCGGTTCATCAGTTTCAGAATTCTTGAACTGCCGGACTGTACAGGTAGATGAATGTGGTTGCAGATATTCGGATATCTGGCGATTGTTTCCAGAATATCATCTGTCATATCTTTGGGGTGGGAGGTGGAGAAGCGAATGCGCATGTCGGGTTTGGCTTCTGCAACCAAAGCCAACAATCCGGCAAAATTCAGGCCTTTATCCTCAGAACCTTCGGGGGCATCATATTTGTAAGAGTTGACATTCTGCCCCAAAAGTGTCACTTCCTTGAAGCCTTTGTTGTGAAGATCTTCCAGCTCCTTGAGGATACTTTTCGGTTCACGACTTCTTTCACGGCCACGGGTATATGGTACGATGCAATAAGTACAGAAATTGTTGCAGCCACGCATGATGGAGATATATCCGCAGATTTTGGTATTTCCGAGTCGGGTAGGGATAATATCCTTATAGGTTTCTGTGGTTGATAGCTTGATGTTTATCGCTTTTTCCCCTTTTTGAACAGCTCCGATCAGATTGGGCAGATCCAGGTAGGCATCAGGACCAACCACGATATCTGCATGGTTTTCACTGATTAATTTTTCCTTGACGCGCTCTGCCATGCAGCCAAGGACGCCAACTACAATTTTCTTTCCTTTCCTTTTCTGGGATTGAAAATACTGAAGACGTGAAATGATCTTTTGTTCGGCATTGTCGCGAATGGAGCAAGTGTTCATCAAGACCAAGTCTGCTTCATCAAGCTTGTCCGTGAGTATGAATCCGTCCATTTCAAGAATGGATGCTACGACTTCGCTATCTGCCACATTCATTTGGCATCCGTATGTTTCAATAAATACTTTTTGAGTTTCTGAATCCATATTGTTTTTATTGTGCGAGACCTTTCCGGTGCGAGGAAAGGTAAAAAAGGTTGTGGGGATAAAAAATCTTGTCCAAGCTAAACAGAATAATGGGCAAATTTTGACATGACTTTTTCCGTGTATGTCTTTGATACAGGAATGTCTGGGATATTTTCCTGATCAAGTGCCAAATAAATGCCATCTTTTTCCTTTCTCAGTACCTTGACTTTGTCGAAATTGATGACAAAAGACCGGTGGCATCTGATCAAGGATGTATTTGAAAAGCTATCATCAAGAGTTTTAAGAGAATTCCTGAGCATAAAATTTGATAATTTCCCTTTGTTCAGATAGTAGATTTTGACATAGTTGTCTGCTGATTCGAGGTAAAGCAGCTGATCTGATTGAACGGAAAGCTTGAAATCTCCCTTCTCATCAAAAAAGCTGAGCATACCTTTTTTGTTTTGATCAGCGGTATTTTCTTCCATGGCGATTTGTTGCAACTTTTTGTTTTTATCCTTCCAGGAGAAATAGAGCCAAGACATGCCATAAGGGAGCAGCAGCACCAGGCATGTGTTGATAAATG
>JALNXZ010000188.1 GCA_023230125.1 Bacteroidales bacterium
TCCTATCTTTGGTGTGATAAATCAAAACTAATCTATAAGATTTTGCCACGTCCCAAACAACATCGAAAAATTTCCACTCCACCTATCATGCTGGGTTATAAACCATTTGGTATTCCAAAAAGTGTATTGGAATCTGTTACACTGCTTTATGATGAATATGAATCCATCCGTTTGCTTGATTATCTCGGAATGAATCAGGAACAGGCAGCTGAGCAAATGAATGTGTCTCGTCCGACACTGACTCGCATTTATGAAAATGCCCGAAAGACCATAGCAGAAGCCTTTGTGAAAGGCAAAATGATTTTAATAGAAGGAGGAGAAGTCAGTTTTGACAAACAATGGTTTCGTTGCAAACGTTGTTATAAGCTGGTTGCCGGTCTGGAAAATCATACCAAATGTCGCAATTGTAATTCCTTCAGCAATGACGAATTAACGCCCATTAATGAACAAAAATTATAAGATAGTGGTATTGTCCGACAATCAGAGCGTGGATGAATCGTTAGAATCAGAACACGGTTTATGCGCTTTACTTGAGACGGGAAAACATCGTATTTTATTGGATACGGGAGCGTCCGGGCTTTTTATTCGAAATGCACAAAGATTGGACATTGATATTAAAGAAATTGACTATGTTTTTATCTCTCACGGGCACAATGACCATATTGGTGGTTTGATTCCTTTTCTGGAAATAAACACCAGCGCAAAAATCTTACTTTCTAAGAAGGCATTAAATCAACATTTCTTTTCTAACAGAAATGGAATGAGTAATCTTGGGATCGATTTTGATCTTAGAAAATATAAGGAACGATGTCTCTTTATTGAGGGAAAAACGCATCTTGAGGATGATATTTGTATCTTTCCATGTGGTACATCCTCTTTTTCAAGACCTAAGGCCAACCATACATTATTCAAGGATTCAGGAAACGGATTGGAACCTGATGACTTTGATCATGAACTGGTCTTTTGTTATGGTGTCGAAGATTTGTTTGTTTACACCGGCTGTGCCCATAGGGGGCTACTGAATATTCTGGACTCTGTCCGGCAAGTTGCAGGAAAAGCACCCGAAGTGGTGTTTGGCGGTTTCCATTTATTGGATGACAAGGCTGAACAAGTATTTGAGACGGAATCTGAGATTTTTCGGATAGGAGAATGTTTGAAAGACGGGTATCCAAAAACACTTTTTCTAACCGGGCATTGCACAGGCACTCATACTTTTGAGAGACTGAAGCATCAACTTGATCAACAAATAGAATTATTTTACACCGGGTTTAGTACCCCATTTAAATACAAATCATGATGAAAATAGCAGTACCTGTTAAAGACGATTATCAGATAGACAGTCATTTCGGCCATTGTGCCTTTTATCAGATTTTTACAATGACCGATCAAAACGAGGTGATGTTTGTGGAAACCACCGATTCTCCTGAAGGTTGCGGTTGTAAATCAAATATGGCTGAAATATTGGCTCAAAAAGGAGTTCAGGTCATGCTGGCAGGTGGAATCGGCATCGGAGCTATTAATAAACTGAAAGCCAGTGGTATTGAGGTGATTCGAAATTGCGAAGGAGACGCCGAACAGCAAGTTTTGCGTTATCTGGCCGGTGAGTTAAAAGATGGAGGAAGCAGTTGCTCTTCGCACGATCATGGACACGAATGTAGTCACAATCACTAAAAATAAATGGAAGAGATTGATATCAAGGCTCGCACGGAACAGGCGGTTAAAAATTTCAAGGATGGTTATAATTGTACTCAGTCTGTAGCCCTTGCTTATGCAGATCTTTATCCAGTAGACATTGAAACGGTCAAAATGCTTGCAGCTCCTTTTGGAGGAGGGATGGGGCGTTTACGTGAAGTCTGCGGGGCTGTCTCCGGTATGTTCCTGATTTTGGGCATGGAAAAACCTGTCGAGCTCAACGATAAAGCAACTAAAGCTGCTACATATGCAGCTGTACAAAGCACAGCCCTTCATTTCAAGGAAAGGATGGGCAGTTATATTTGTGCTGATTTGCTAAAGATAGGAAGACAACCTCAAGATTCTACTCCTGAAGACAGAAACAGCGAGTATTATGCCAAGCGTCCTTGTGCTTACTGTGTGGCAGTTGCTGCAGAAATTCTTGGAGAGGAACTGATCAAATCAAGAGATTTAGAAAAGACTGATTAACATTTTCCTCTACTGCATGGACTGGATGTGATAAACAAACCAAATAATGCTCCAACAATAATGCTTCCCAATGGCGTTCCAGTGATAACACATTGCCCGGATGAGCAACCTATGAAATGGTAGTATAAAAATCCGAGTAGGCCTCCCACCACAACCCCAATAAATGGTTTCAGAAATGCTCGTGAAAGAAAAATTCTTTTTAGCTTATTCATATATCATAC
The DNA here is from genome assembly GCA_023230125.1 of Bacteroidales bacterium. Taxonomy (GTDB): domain Bacteria; phylum Bacteroidota; class Bacteroidia; order Bacteroidales; family UBA1402; genus UBA8389. Next base: position 2,382 of record JALNXZ010000188.1, read on the forward strand.
TTTTTTAATCTCGTTTAACAACGGCTCTCATGGGGCATTGTTTGACGCATTTGCCACACTCAATGCATTTTTCTTCATCAATAACAGGTAATCCGTAACCATTCTGCGAGATGGCCCCTACGGGACAAACATGAATGATAGGACAACGGTGATTCTGCGGACAAGATAGTGGAGTGATGGTAAGTGCCATAATTTTATCATTTTAATATAAACAAACATTGCTGTCCACTTAAAATAAGCTGAGTGACAGCTGGTTATAATTTAGATCTTTGACGTCGTTGTTATCTATTTTGCTAAATAGCTCTTTTACAGGAGTTTTATCAAGAAGGGATATTCCCAAAACTGTTAAAATCTCGTAGGTTGAGCGTTCGAGCTTCAGGTCATGACCAACTATTGCAACCAAGCAGTAGGTGATGATGGCCGAGTAAATTTGAATACGAACAGCATTCTCGGTGATTCCCCAAAAGGACTTTATCTTGAGATGTTGTTTGATCCATTTGAAGAAAAGCTCGATTTGCCAGCGGTTCTTGTAAAGCAAAGCAATTTGTTCAGACGGAAGCTCGAAGTTGTTGGTAATGAAGACGAAAGTCCTGTCCATTTCCACATCGTAAAAAACAACTTTCCTAAATTTCTCTGGATATTGTTTTGAGTTTTTAAAGCCGACAAGCGAACCAATCTGATCACTCATTACGCCCGTACTGGCATCAACAGTCCTATATTCGGAGCATTCAAATTGCATGCCCTTCTTGGATCTGATGACGAAATACGAACCGAGTAGGGTGATTCTGTAAAGCCGTTCATAATCGACATATCCACGGTCGAAAATGTAATAGGCTCCGCTTTCATAGGGAATCGAATCCATCGCTCTCACATCATGCACCTTGGCATCCGTAATATGCACAAATGCAGGTATTTGAGTGGTGATGTCGTAAAGTGTATGAATCTTGATACCACCTTTTGTCTTGCGGAACTTGGCCCACCAAAATACACTCAGACAGAGATCGATGGTTGTCGAATCGAAGGCGTAAACCCTGCCTTTAACTTCAAAGTCATCGTTCGAAAGTTTCTTTCTGGCAATGTCAATGAGGTAGTAAGCAAGCTCTTCGAAGACTCGGTAGTCACGTGATTCATTTGCCTTGGCAAGATTGCTTCGGGTGACGCTTTTACCGAATCCGAGATGGTAACTTTTCTGACTGTGGGCATCCAGGGAAACGATCAAGTCTCTGAGGCTGTCACGGTTTGAAAGTTGACCGAAGATCATCGCCAACAGTTGGTTCCAGCATGTAAAATGCTTGACGTACCTGTTGCCTTGATACTTCTCCACCATCCCGTCGAAAACCCTTCTTGGCAGAAATTCTGTCAATTGTGCGAAAAAATATTTGCCTTGGTTCATCGCTTTGCGCTTAATATTTGCGTAAAACTACCAATTCAAATCGTCACGCACGAAAAAGGCTCGCAACTAATAGATAATCAATGATTTCAAAGAACGATTTTTAATTTTTAATGGACACTAATGATAATAATTATATTATGATTAAATAAATTGTAGCTGTA
>JALNXZ010000162.1 GCA_023230125.1 Bacteroidales bacterium
TGCTTTAATATGAATGCAAAGGCGGCAGGCCAGGAAGCAGTATATCTTCAAACCGACAGAACAACCTATGTAGCAGGCGAGTCTGTTTTCTATAAAATGTATGTGTTTGACTCTGTGACAAAGAAACGTTCAGATTTGAGCAAGGTTGGATATATTGTGTTGAGAGCGCCAAAGTCTGATCCGGCATTGAAAAATTGGGTTAAAGTTGATGCAGGCATAGCCAGTGGGAGCCTTTTTTTGCCAGATAGCTTGCCTTCAGGTGTATACCAGATGGTTGCATTTACGAGTGTCATGAAGAATTTTAGCGACCAGTCTTTCTTTCACAAGGAAATTGTGATTGTCAACCGATTTGACAAAAGATTGGATTTCAGACTTGTTAATTCCAATCCAAATGATAAGAGTCGATGTCATCAAACTGATTCGTTGTCTTGGATCATGACGGACAAGCTGGTATATGGTCCCCGTGAAAAAGTCGTAGTCAGTCTGAAAAATACGAATGTCCAGGCAAACGTTGCTGTTTCAGTGTATGAAGAACCCCAAATAAAATCAGTTGACAATTCCATTGTTGAAACTCTGGACGAATGGTCGTTGGCTCCAGTTGAATCAACATCAACAGCTTATTTACCTGAAAGCAAAGCAAAAATACTTAGAGGAAGGGTTATAAATGAAACTACACGTGAAAGTGTTCAGGCTGCAACTGTCTTTTTATCCTGTCTTGATACAGTCGCCAATTTGCAATATGCTTCAACAAATTCCAATGGAATGTTTCAGATGTTGTTAAGCGACTATTATAATGGAAAAGAGCTGTTCTTTACCATTAAAGATATGCCTGTTGATCAAAAATGGAGAATTGAAATTGAAGATAACTTCATCTTGTCTGATAAATGGAAACCAGAACTGATATTTATAAAAGTGACTTCAAGGACTACATTTACAAAAGTCAGGACATCGTTTATATCAATAAGTCATTTGGATTGGATAATGGTGTAAATGAAAAGCCCATATCGGAGAACAAACCAATTTGTCCTCAACTCTATCATTCTACTGTAAAATCTGTATATCCATCAGATTTTGTTCCTTTGGATAGTTTTCCTGAAATTTCTATTGAGATATTGCCGACTGTAAAACTGACCAAGCACAATGGAAAATATCAGGCATATGTCATGATCAGTTCCCAAGGTAATATCTATAGTGATAAAGAACCTCTCATTTTTCTTGATGGTGTTTATGTCGATGATATTCAAAAAATAATTGATCTTAATTCGGCACAGATAAAGAAAATTGATGTGCTTAATAATATCAGAGCATTCGGAGATTTGTTTTTTTATGGCATTATTTCAATCATCACCAAATCAAATGAAATTATAAGTACTGTTCCGGCATCTAATTCGTTACGGTATATAAATGAAAATAGGAACATTGGCAAAAGCTTTGTTGTATTAAATCCTGATTCTATTAAGAATAATAATATTCCATTTTTCAAACAATTACTATACTGGAATCCAAACTTAGAATTAAAACAAAGTGATCATACTACTTTTGAATTTTATACATCGGACAACACTGCCAACTTTATTATTAAAATAGAAGGACTTTCTGAAGACGGGACTCCAATCAGTGCGAGTTCCGTTATACAAGTGAACAACCCAATTAATGTTACTGATCAATGAAATACTATATAGGCTTTGCATTTTTATTGATGTGTTTTTCAATAAATGCACAAAACAATGTTACTAAAAGCGTTTCCGAAGTTGATACGATCTTTTCACCAAAGCTCACAGGTGAAATCTATGTTCAGGAGAGACAATATCAGGGGGAGGTTTTCTATAATAATCAGTATGTGAAAAGTAATATTCTGCTGTCTACCGGTGAAATGGTTTATGGTGAATTATTAAAATACAATGGCTATTTAGATGAAGTCATTTGGATGAATCATTCAAATTATAAGCAATTCATTATAGATAAATCATCTATCACCGATTTTTGGACAAAAGACAATCTGGATCATCCGGTCCATTTTCAACGGATCAATGTAAGGGATACTACAATAAGCCATCGTGATATTTTTGTTGAAGTGGTGATTGAAGGTAAGATGTCATTGTATATTCAACATCAAATCCTTTGCCTTCCAGATCAAATTACATATTCTAATGGGCAGGCTCGCTATATAAAAACTTTTGAACCAAGGACATTGTATTACATCAAACTGCCATCTAATAATTTTCTGAAGATGCGTAAGCTTAACCGAAGTTCTTTTCTGAAATTATTCCCCGAACAAAAAAAGTCAATATCCAGACTGATAAAGAAAAATCATCTGAAGTTAAAGTCGGTAAGTGGGTTGATTGGGACGATTGATTTGATGAATAAAGAATCAATCATCGATTAATACGTTTATCACTGAAATACCAACCGACAATGATGACGGATGTCAGCATCTCAGCAAAGGGAACAGCCAGCCAAATGCCTTTGATGTTGAGCAGTTTTGGCAAGAACAAAAAACAAATGACCAAAAAGATGAATCCCCGTAACAAGGTATAAATATTGGCTCGTTTGGCCTTCTCTATGCTTTGGTAATATCCCACACTGGCCATGTTGAAGGCAAAAAATACATATCCCACAGCAAAATAGGACATGCCTTGAGTGGCTATCTGATAGGCTTTGCATGCAGGATCCAGGAATGCAGACACCAACGGCTTGCAGAAAACAATGGTAACAACCATAGCTCCCAAACCGCAGATAATGGCTGTCCCAACACTGATGGTGGTCGTTCTCCTGACCCTGGCCCAATTGCCGGCTCCGTAGTTGTAGCTGATGATGGGTTGTGCTGATTGTGCAATGGCATTGCCGATCATATAAATCAACGGAAAGCAATAACATGCTACTCCGAATGCGGCTACGCCATCATCGCCAAGTGTCCTGATAAAAGCATAATTACCCATCAGCACCATCACCGAAATGGCCATCTCGCCTAGAAAAGCAGATGAACCCAATTTCATCATATAGCCAATATTCCGTCCCGTCAGCATCAGACTCTTTTGACTGATTCTCAGCCTATACAGATGCAGCTTTCTGGAAAAGAACACCACATAGGTCATGACCATGAATCCTCCGATAGACACCCCGACAGCAGTCGCTATGGCTGCGCCCTTGACACCCCAATCAAGTTTCATGACAAACAGCCAGCATAATATAAAATTGATTACCGCCGGAATGACACTGCAACACATGGCATAAACCGGCGAACCGTCCAACCTGATGACAAACAATCCCAGATTCATGATCATACAGAATACCAAAAACGGTGCCATCCAAGTCAAATATTCCATTACCAGCGGCAATAAATGCTCTGAACTTCCGAAGAGATAAGCTACCTCTTTCTGGAAAAAAGCAATGATTGCCGATATAAGCAGCATAAGGATGGAGGAAACTATAAATGCTTGTGTGATATTGATTTGTGCAGCCTTAATCTCGTTTTTTGAAAGATGAATGGACGCTACAATGGATGCCCCAATGCCAAACATCAGCCCGATGCCGGCGGTAATCGTGAACAACGGGCATGCGATGTTGATGGCTGCCAAACCGTCACTGCCCACACCGTGACCAACGAAAATGCCTTCCGCAATAATGAGCGTGGCGGTGGAAAGCATACCAAAGAGGGTAGGGATGAGGAGTTTACCGAACATTTTGGGAATCCCCATGGTGGCAAAATTGATGGAGTCTCGTTGCATTCGGATGGGTTAAATTTGATATTGGCTGACAAAGGTGGAAAATTCGGAACCCTGACAGATTATTTTGTAATGGTTATTAGGTATTTGCCAATGAGTTGCTGTTTCTTTGCCGTAAGTTTCAGCCTGTAAATCTGCCCGCCCCAAGATCTAGAAAGGCTTGGGTCATTCAAAGAAATGGTTTCTATAGTCGGCTCAAACTGATCTTTGTTATATTTCATTTTTAATTTAATGCCGTTTACATCTAGCATGATGATGCCTGGTGTAGTAGTTTGGGGCTCACCCGCCGTGAGAAAATGAAGTTCATTCGGAGCCTTTGTCTCTGTCAGCTCAAAAACATCTTCTATTATTAGACCTTCGTTTTTCAATTGATAAGTTCTGATCCATTTTTTTACGGCTGCGCTTTGAGGGTAGGCTTTTCTCAGATTGAGTGAAAACCGTGATTTCACAGAATCAAATGCGATGTCGGAAGACCGGAATTGGGGTCCGTAACTCTGGCTTGTACCGTTGATCATGGGTAAGTTGTGATAGTCGCTCTGCATAGTCCAGATAGAGTAGCGATCTTTGCTGAAGGTCTGTTTTGTGTAGACTCCTGCACCAGCGTCTATTAGTATTGGTGTTTGGTCCAAATAGAGAATGAATGAG
>JALNXZ010000018.1 GCA_023230125.1 Bacteroidales bacterium
TGCAGCAAAAAAGAATCCGGAGTGGTTTCGCATGTAACAAAATTCGGTTTGTGGATACCATATTGACGGCGCTTGCGGCAAGGCTGGTTTTGTTTCCATCAATTCATTATAGGACGCGAGGTTTTCTAATGACCTGAAGAAATCTCTACCTGAATAGTAATATTGCCTTTTGGCATTCTGTTGAATGAGGTATGATGCAAACTGCTGCATCTCTAAACTTTTCACTGCCTTTCCGTAGCGGAAGATGACACCGGGCAGTCCTCTTCCTTTTGCGGATGCATCCGCAAAATTGACGACCCAACCATTACCTATGTATGATTTGGCAATATATTCTCCCATGTTTTTAATCATAGGTTGATTGAAAATGGATATTTTACCATTAGTTGCCAGGCTCAGTATTTGTAAGTAATCATATAATTTTCCGGCGGCATGCCCCCAGTATGAAGGCCCTTCTTCACAAGCTCCATCGGCATTGCTCCGGTTGATGAACTTATCTACTGAGACCATGGTACGGTGGACAGCTGCTGCCAATTTCACAGGATCATTTTCGAGCAAAAGAAAACAGGTAAGTACATTACTGTTGCACCAGGGAGTCCAGTTGTTGACCATTGTTTGAGGAGTAGCATTGAACGCTTGCCACCAAAAGTCGCTTCTATTCATATATGGGTCAAGAATGCGTATTTGTAAATTTTTAAGTAAGCGCTCTGCAATCAATGGATTAACTTCATCTAATTGATCTTTTAAAAAATAGTAGGTCCAAGCCAAAAAAGAGCCTACATCAGCTGAAGTGAGTTCAATGACATTTTCTTTATAACTAGGCAGAGATGTCTTTTCAACTTGTTCACTGGCAACATGAGCGGCAAGTGCCCAGGTTGTCATTTCGCAATAAAACCATACGCCATTGGCAATCTGATCAACGAAGCGACCTTTTCCTTCTGCCAATTCAGCAAGAACCAATTGGGTCAATGCTGAAATATTTCTGCCAAAAGGGTCTTCCATCACTTCTCTTATTCCTGTTCGGTCATATGCAAGATAGTCGGTCGCAGTAATGACTTCCCATTTGTAGTTTAAGAAAGTATTTCCCCTTCTGATGATTTCATCTTTGTTATTTCCTGTCAAAGTGTTCCAACCACTACGATCTGTATATGACGGATAGGGAACCCATTTTTGGTTAAGTATCAGGCTTGATTTTACTTCTGAAATATCGGCTTCTTTTTGCAAGAAATCTTTAATTTCATAACCATTGACTGATAATGAGCTAAAAATGAGAAGGATCAGGATTGTTAGTTGTTTCATTTCTTTTGTTTTTTTAAAATAAATAGAAGGGCAGCAGGCTTTAGTCTGCTATGAATTTTGCCGCTTCAAATTTATAAAAAATATGAATAGGTTTTGCCGGTATTTGAAATTAGGACTTCCTTTTGTAGTCAAAAAGATCATTAAAATAAATTACCTTTGCGCTCAGATTCAAAAATTCATGATACAACGTTATTTCATTCGCTTTGCATACGATGGTACCAATTATCATGGTTGGCAATTACAACCCAATGCTGTCTCTGTGCAAGAAGTCATGACGGAAATCATGCAGCATCTATTTGGTCCTCATTTCATGCTGACAGCAGCAGGTAGGACCGATGCCGGTGTTCATGCCCGCATGATGTACGCACATTTCGATACGGAAAAAAAAATAATTGATGTCGAAATTCTGGCAAAAAAGCTTGACCTGATGATGCCGTCTGATATCAAAATTTTTGAAGTGATTCCTGTACGTCCCGATGCTCATGCCCGTTTCGATGCAACATCCCGTACCTACGAATATTGGATGGCTGACGAAAAAGACCCTTTCAATATCTCCTTTTATACCCGCATGTATGGGAATCTCGATTACGAAGCCATGAATAGGGCTGCAAAATGTCTTTTTGATTATACTGATTTTACCAGCTTCAGTAAAGCGCATACCGATGTTAAGACCAACAATTGCAAGATTATGCAGGCCTATTGGGAAAAACGTGGCATCTATTGGGTGTTTACCATTCAGGCAGACCGTTTCTTACGCAATATGGTACGTGCTGTTGTTGGAACCCTTTTCGAAGTTGGCAGAGGCAAAATGGATGAGGCTGGTTTCAGGGCAGTCATAGAATCAGAAAACCGTTCCAATGCAGGGACTTCCGTTCATGCACAAGGTTTGTTCTTAACAGAGGTATCCTATCCGGAAGAACTATTTCAGAGGTAAAAGGTTAAAAATCCGAGATCTAAATATGTGGATATTATGCGCTTTTACGTCTGTTTTTTTCATTTTTTGGCATACCGAAAGAATTCTGTACCTTTTCAGTTCCGTTGGACAATACTTTGTATCTTTTTCTTTTTGTGTTTGTCTGATTTTCTGTATTTTTGCGCGCTGAGTTTACTAAATTCGAAGATTTCAATGGTTTCGGTGGCTCGTCGTTCAGGAACAATCGTTTCATTCCTGACAGAATCATTTTTTTCATGAAAAGAATATCAAGATAAAGGCCTTGGTTTTGATTGGTGTCCTTTTAGGTATATTCCTGTTGTGTTTGGAATCAAGACTTAATTGAAAATATAATTTATATCAGATGAAAAAGCACCTGCTTTTTTTGTTTCTTTTCTATCTTTTATCGGAAATGTCAGGAGTGAAAGCCCAGACAATTTCATATTACTTCATTAAGATGCCTGTCAATCTGATACCTTCTGTTTCCATTGACACGAGAAGAGACCTTGTAGATTTCTACAACAATGGAAAATCGGCGGTGATGCCTTCTGCTTTTGGTACAGAAGTAGTACTAAAAGATATGTCTGAGAATTATCTTTTACTTCAGACTTCTGAAAATGCCGAAATGCAATTGAAACTGTTGCAGGTCAATGATACTTTACAGGTACTCGCCTTAATCCATACTGTTGCTGCCCCACTGAAGGACAGTAGAATCTCTTTCTATTCTACCACCTGGCAACCTCTATCCAAACTGGAAATGCCGCAATTGAGCTTCCTCGATTTTCTGGATGTCGATAAAGGGAGGGCTTTAGGATTGGGAAACCGTTTCAACGAAGTCTGCCTGAGAAATTTTGTTTCCTATCAATTTAGTAAAAATACCTCTATTTTGGTGACTCATTCTTCAATCAAGGAAGATTTGCGACCGGATATCCTGAAAGATTTTGAGCCTGTCATTAAAGATTCTATAATTTTTGTTTTTAAAAATGGTCGCTTTAACCTTCTGAACCCTGAGAAATGATCTGTTCTATCAATCAATTCTTTGAACCGCTCGTTCAAGAATTAAGCAAAGTCCTTTTTTGGGATCCCTTTGCAGCAGTCGGCCTTAAACTTGGTGCCGCTGTTCCTTTTATTGTTGTCTGGCTGATAGCCGGTGCCATCTTTTTTACGATATACCTGAAATTTATTAATATCCGTGGATTTAAACACGGTGTAGATTTAGCACTTGGCAGATATACCAAACATAAAGGAAAAGGAGAGACCTCGCATTTTCAGGCCATTTCGACAGCATTGTCCTCTACGGTTGGGTTGGGAAACATTGCAGGTGTGGCAATCGCCCTTTCGATGGGGGGACCAGGTGCGACATTTTGGTTGATTTTAGCCGGATTTTTTGGAATGTCCTCTAAGTTTGCAGAATGCACTCTTGGTGTCAAATACCGGAGAATAAGTCCCGAAGGTGTAGTTTCCGGAGGTCCCATGTATTATTTGCGGGATGGTCTTAAAGAGCGTGGATTGCCAAAATTGGGCCTTATTTTAGCATATATGTTTGCCCTGATTGTTGCCTTTTCTGCATTTGGAATCGGGAATATGTTTCAATCAAATCAAATACATGCTCAAATTTCCACCATGTTCCCGGTAATAGCTCCTTACGGCTTCTGGGTAGGTTTGGTACTGGCTATGATGACGGGTTTGGTCATTTTGGGAGGTATTAAAAGTATAGCGAAAGTCAGTGAAAAAATATTTCCTTTCATGGCAATTCTATATATTGTTGTATGTCTGATGATTATCTCCTCTAATATTACAAAAATTGGGATGGCCTTTCAGCTGATTGTCGATGGTGCTTTTCATCCGGATGCACTGAAAGGTGGTTTTGTTGGAGTCATGGTGATAGGTTTTCGTAGGGCCGCCTTTTCAAATGAAGCTGGTATAGGTTCTGCAGCCATCGCTCATTCTACTGTTAAAACAGCCAAGCCTGTCACTGAGGGTTATGTGGCGCTTCTTGAACCTTTTATTGATACAGTTATCATTTGTACTTTGACTGCACTCACCTTGATATTTACTGGATACTATGAAAATTCAGGGAATCTCGAAGGTGCGCAGTTGACTTCAGCTGCATTTAAATCTTTTGCTTGGTGGGCACCATACGTCTTGCTTCTTTGTATGTTACTTTTCGCCTATTCTACGTTGATCGGATGGTCTTATTATGGAGTGAAAGGATTTGATTTCATTTTCGGAGAGCTGTCTGAAAAGCTTTTCGGAAAAAGGATTTATGCTGAAAAGCTCTATCAGGTTATCTTCTTAATGGTCATCATCGTTGGAACAACCACCAGCCTCACCACCATCATAGATTTTTCTGATATGTTGGTGTTGTGCATGTCTGTACCCAATATACTGGGACTATACATTCTTGCTCCTGTATTGAAGAAAGAGATGAAAGCATACAATCGGGCACTTAAAAGTGACAAGATTGGGTGTGGAAAGCCGTGATGTTATTCTTTCATGAACTTCACGGTCTTGGTGCCGTTTTCAGTTCTAATCTGAATTAAATATAATCCGGACTTAAGATTATGGACAGATAAAATCTTGCTATTTGACACTTGCAGGATTATCCGTCCTGAAAGGTCAGAAACATGTGCCTGCAGGACAGATTCCTCTGTTTGGATATTTAGTTGGCCTTTTACAGGATTTGGATAAATGCTGAAAGTTCTCGTCTGTTTATAATCCAAAGCGGTAGCCGCTTCTTCCAGAGTGAAAAATAAGGTATCGATGGCTGCATCTTTTGTGCTAATTTTAAACAAATCCTCTTCCAATTTGTAGAATAGGCAGAGACGATAACGTCCGGGATTCAGGCTAATGGAACCTGATAGGGTGGTGCTTACTGTATCATTCGTATTGATGGTTATATTTTTTGGCCCAATGATAGCCAAATATTGTCCTTCGTTTTCCGGGTAAATATAGGCGTATATGCTGCCATAAAAATTACTATCTGTATTACTGATAGAAGTATAGACTGTAAACGGCTCGTTTCTGTGAAGTGTATCTTTGGATAAACGGAGCTTTTGAGTCAGGCTTAATTGCCCACTTTCTATGGAGACAGGCAACTTGCCATAATTATCCGGTCCAATCGGCTTAAAATTCTCCAATGAAATAGTATTGGTGCTATCATAGGCGGCAATGGCATAATAATTACCAGGTGTGCTGGTGATTGTCCCCGTTAGCTCAAATGTTTTTGTTTGACCGCTTGAAATACACACATTTCCGTAATCGAGTAACTGGTAGGCAGACGCATCTGTTGTTGAACGAAGATAGAGGGCAATGGCTGAATTGTATTCAGTTCCGGTATTCTGAATTGTTACACTAAAACTAGCCTTCCGGTTTTGGTAAAGGTTTTGGTGCTGTATGGCTTGAGTTAGTGTCAAAATCGGACTGGATACCGGTCTTTGAATGACTGCAGAAAGGGATGTGGAACCAGAGATTATAACATCCAGGTAATTGTTCCAATTGTTCGTAGCATTCATAAAAGACCAAGATGTAGAATCCGTTGGTTTGTAGATGCAATATATCCGATAGTTGCCCGGGACTAAGTTCAGGTTAGAAAGAGATACCCCTTTAAATGATTCATATTTAGACCATCCCCAATTATAGAGGAGTTCGCTGATATTAGAATAAATCAGTACTGCTTTCATAATACCGTTCTGATACAGGCCGATGCCGATTTTTCCTTTAAAAGCATCAAAACTTATATTCTTACAGCCAAAAACAAGATTGGTGGTGCTAGAATTGATGTTTTCCAGGGTATCTTCTGATGAAAATAACCCACTTTTATACATACTGATTTTATAGGTCACGTTGTCAATTCCATCCGGTTTCATGATACCTCCTATAAATGCTTGTCTTACGCTGTAGCCATCGGCAATGACATTGATGCTTCCTGCCGCACCACTATACAGCGAACTCAATTCAAAGTAGCCGTTGCCATATCCACCCCAGCCCCAGTTGATATGAAACATATCGCTGCTGTCATATCCATCACATACGAATGCATGGCCAGATAAACTTAACGTTCCTGCGGAGTAAAGAATTGGCCTTTTGTTGATTAATTCATTTTTGATCATTGTTTTCCACTGAGCTTCGTTATAATTTTCTTTATAGTGGATCTGAAGATCGGAGTCATATCCGAAATAATTGGTAAATGCATTCGTTGCATCTTTACTTTGAGCAGCACTTGAATTTATACCATATTTCATATTGACTGATACTCCGCAATGATATATCAGAGTTGCGACAGCCGTGTCTTGTCGAGGAGTGGATGATGTGCTGTATCTGTCCTGCATATTGTCCCAGTCATAGTACGTATGACCGAAATCGGCAGAAATATTTATAAATGGATTATAATCGTAACTATGGGATCCGGTTCCAGATACTGGCCATTCATGATACTTCATGATTTGTGCCATGGCTATAGCCACACAACCTGCTACTGCGTGTACTCCTTCTGCATTTGAAGGACAAAGTATGTTATATGCTCCATATTGATTCCACTTGATATTGCCCAATAAGGGACTAACGTAATCGGTCATGGACGAATTGACCATATTTTCTGAATCAAAGGCCATCGGATTTTTCACATTCTCAATGGCGTATTTTATTTCGGATTGATAGAGCTCAAGCCATGTCTTGAGATTTTCAGGCATATTCTCAACGGGGAGAGCCCCTTCGTCTGAATAACCCAATATTTTTTTGGTGAGATCATTGCCTGATACAATGACAAATCCCTGTTCTTTCCCTACATTGAAGATGTAGAAGTAAGTTTGCGTGTTGGTGGATCTCAAGAGTGAAGTACTATCCTTACAGGCATACACCAATCGAAAATCAGGAGTCGAACGGAGTAAGGATGTTTTTTTCTGATTGTAAAATTGCTGTGCTATTTGCAGTGCTTCATTTTCATCAATTTGAGCTGAGTAAGCCAGTGATGAAAAAATAATACAAAGTATTGTAAAAAAACAGCATCGAATTTTATTCATAAGTATGGTTTTCTATGAAAATATATAGAAATGAATTTTATCATAGGCAAGAAAAACAGCCATAATAGAGCTTCACTAAGAGTATCAGGTTTATATTTTATAAAGCGTTTTTTAATTACTTTTCCAAACGAATGAGTAAACCCGTCATCGGGCAAAACTCAGCTGAACGAACAGCTCCTGTTGGAAGAGTCATCACTTTTCCGAACTGTGCCACCAGCATTTTCTGATTGCAAAAGATGGTGTTCCCATCCGTTATTTTAATCTGTGCTTGGCCTGGAATGCGATAATATACGCTGAATGTTTCTTTGCCATTGTAAGCGGAAGCTTTGGCGACATCTGCAAGAGTACCGGCATTTTTTTGCAGATTGATGAAGATCGGGTCCCCTCCCAGGTTTGTTTTGTCTACGATTCCTTTCAGTTGAGAAAAACGGAACAGGATTTCTTCGTCGTTCTTTTGGGGTTCGTACTCGAAAGTGCTGGTTTCAGTGGTTTCAGTGCGCTTTCCTGTGAATAAATCCCTGTAATATTTCTCCATCCGATTCAGTTCGCTGAGTACAATTTCATAAGATCGGCCATCCGAGGGCGTTTTGTCCAAGTCCTGAGTGAGCAAGTTGATACGCGTATCTCTGAGGTTGAATAATTGACTGGCGGCCAATTCTGCCATTTTTGCCGTTGAACTGGCTTGCTGCATTTCCCGGGTTACAATGGAGCTTTCCTGAGACTGGTAGTTTTCGGCACAACATGGTTTGACCATTTTCTCCTCTTTCTTGATATCTGTTTTCTTGTAATTTGAATGTCCAATGGATTTCAGAAAGCCTTCAGGTGTCAATTCGATGGCCGGAGCATTTTTAGCTTTCCCTGATTCAATGATATAGGTGTTTTGAAGGTCTGGAACAGCTTTTATTGACAGGTGTACTCCAACAATCTCATAGCGGACATTTTCTGCCTGACAAATATTTGTAATTCCCAGATATCGTTCGGCATAGGGGTAATAGATTCCAGGCGTTTCAACAGTCTTACGGGTTTCCACTTCAACAACAATGATGTTTCTGGGCAGAGCATAGATTAGACCTGCGGATGGATTGAGGGCTGCATTTAATGGTTGGGTCTTGATTTGTGCGAAACCGAAAATGCTATATGTCAAAAGGATGGTCAGAAAATAAACGCGTTTCATAGGGTTTGTTTTAATATGTTATTTTAGAAATTTTGATATCTAATGTCTTTGATGCAAAAGATTGAATGCTTTTCCGAGGTTCTGAGCGATGTCACTTGGCAGCAAGCTTTCCTGCGATTGACAATCCAAGGCTAAATCTCCGCTTAAACCGTGCAGGTAAACGCCTATTTTGCAGGCTTCTTCCGCTTGGTATCCCTGAGCCAGCAAAGATACGACAATTCCGGTTAAAATGTCTCCGCTTCCACCTGTCGCCATGCCCGGATTTCCGGTGGAATTGAAAGAACAATGACCTTCAGGAGTGATACATGCCGTATATGCACCTTTCAACACAACATAAACCTGATATTCGCGTGCAAAATCCATCGCTTTACTCAGGCGTTCGTAGCCGGATAGTGAAGGTGTGCCTGCTATCCGGTCAAACTCTTTGGGATGTGGGGTTAAGATGGTGTTTTTGGGGAGAAGTTTCAATAATTTTCTGTTTTCGGAAAGTAAATTCAGTGCATCTGCATCAAGAATCAGATTATTGGGACATGCTTTCAGAAAATTCTCCAAAGATAAGGCTTGCGCATATCCTGTCCTAATACCAGGTCCAACGGCGATGGCGGAAAAAGAGGCCGGACCAATGGGATCGGAGGTCTCATAAAAAAAGCTGGAATCATAGGAATCAACAATTGCTTCCGGAACAGCAGTTTGCAAAATGGATATTTCTGATGCAGGAATACGAACACTCAGAAGACCGATACCAGAGCGCAGTGCACCTTGGGCTGATAGAATGGCTGCACCCATCATTCCCGGACTGCCTGCGATCAAGAGGCCTTTGCCAAAAATGCCCTTGTGAGAAAATTTGGGACGTTCTTTTAGCATGGGACAGATGTCTTCCATTTTTGTGAAAGAAAAAGGGGTAGTCATCTCTTTGATGGCTTGGGGATGTATGGCTATGTCAATCAATTCCCAATCTTTGATGTATCTTTCATTTTCGGCCAATAAGAAAGATAGTCTTGGGAATTGCAATCCCAAAACCAGATCTGCACAGACCATGTTTTTGGGTATGTTTATTCTGTTGTCTTCCCCAAAGAGCCCACTGGGAAGATCTATCGATATTTTTACGGCATCTTGCAGATTTATCCATTGTACGATTTCAGCGTAGAATCCTTCCAGAGGACGGTTCAATCCGGAGCCGAACAATCCGTCTATGATATAATCATAACCTTCAAAGAGAGAGATGTTTTCTGCCTGTTTCAGGCAAGTTATTTGGGCTGTAGGAACTTTTTGCAGTCTGTCAAGTTGGATGGATGCATCATTGGACAGTGTTTTCTGATTACAAACGATGGTATGAACCCGATATTCCGCCTTGGTAAGTAAACGGGCAATAGATAGCGCATCTCCCCCGTTGTTTCCTGGACCGGCAATGACCAAAACAGTCTCTGTCGGCTTGATTTCTTCAGCAATCCGTCTGAAAAGAGCCAGCGCTGCACGATCCATCAGGTCAGAAGAGTTTATGCCTTCCAGTTTAATGGTTTTTGCATCAAGTTCCTTGATTTGACTGGTGGTGAAAATTTTCATATGATAATCATTTTTTCGTCTAAGGTCATATGGAACTCGCATCTCCATTTTATCATAAACTTGGATGTTTTAACAAACGTGCTCGTTTCATGAGAAAATAATGATCGGATTGAGATCATATGGTGTTTTGAAATAATCTGACTAACTAAATGCAAACTTAGAAAAAAAACGTGGATATAAAGACTCCTTTGATAATTTTCACTAAATTTGCAACTTCTTTTTGCTTACTGAAAAAGAAAGGGGAAAATGAAAAATATTATTGTTAAAGATAAGGAATTCAAACTTTTACTTTCCGAAGCAGAAATAAAAAGATCCATAAAGAATATTGCCGACAAAATAAATAAAGACCTTGAAGGTAAAAAGCCTCTTTTTTTGGCAGTTTTGAATGGCTCTTTCATGTTTGCTGCGGATTTGATGAAAAACATCACCATTCCTTGCGAAATTTGTTTTGTAAAACTCACTTCATATCAGGGGATGCAAAGTGGCGGAAAGGTAAAAGAAGTATTTGGCTTGAGCGAACACTTTGATGGCAGGACTGTCGTTATCGTGGAAGATATCATTGATTCAGGCTGCACCATGCAGCAGCTCCTTGAAACCCTATCCTCTAGAAATCCAGGAGAAATCCGCATTGCCACCTTATTGTTAAAGCCTGAATCCTTGCAGTGCGATTTGAAGCTGGATTATGTTGCTTTTGAAATTCCCAACGATTTCGTGGTAGGTTACGGTATGGATTATGACGGATATGGACGTAACTTTGGGGAAGTATATACCCTTGTTAAATGATAGATTGTTAGTTAAATTCAATAGGAAATGTTAAATGTGGTTATATTCGGTGCTCCGGGTTCTGGTAAAGGAACACAAAGCGCGTTTATCGTAGAAAAATATGGTTTGGAACATTTGTCAACAGGTGATCTGTTGCGTGCCGAACAAAAAACTCAAAGTGATTTGGGTAAATTGATTGAATCTTACACCAGCCAAGGAAATCTGGTACCCGATGACCTGATCATCAGCATGCTGGCTAAAGTTTTGGATACCAAGATGAATAAAAAAGGCTATATTTTTGATGGTTTTCCAAGAACAACTGCACAGGCAGAAGCGTTAAAGGTTATGTTGGCGGAACGTGATATGAAAGTATCTGTCATGTTGGATCTCAATGTTACTGAAGAAGAATTAATAACACGTCTGTTGAATCGTGGAAAAACATCAGGGAGGTCAGACGATCATTTCGAAACGATTCAGAAACGTATTCAGGTATATCATTCACAGACAGCTCCCGTAAAAGACTTCTACAAAAAAGAAGGTCTGGCAACAGATATTGAGGGACTCGGTACCATGGATGAAATTTTTGCCCGTATTACCAAGGCTATAGATGCTCTTTAATTTAGGAGCGAACTCACATTAAACAAAATTATGGCGGAAAGCAACTTTGTCGATTACGTTAAGATTTACTGCCGCTCCGGAAAAGGTGGCCCCGGGTCAACCCATTATCATCGGGAAAAATATATTCCAAGAGGTGGTCCTGACGGTGGTGACGGTGGTAAAGGCGGAGACGTCATTCTGCGCGCAAATACCAATTTTTGGACACTGCTTCATTTGCGCTATGCCCGTCATGTTTTTGCGGAACATGGTGCAAGTGGTACCGGGTCGCGTAGTTCAGGGAAGTCCGGACAGGATATTTATATAGATGTTCCTGTAGGTACAGTGGCTTATAACGCTGAAACCGGTGAGTTCTTGTGTGAGGTCAACAAACCAGGGCAAGAGGTCATTCTGCTGAAAGGCGGACGTGGAGGATTGGGAAATTGGAATTTTCGCACAGCTACCAATCAGACTCCCCGTTTCTCTCAACCTGGTGAACCCATGGAAGAATGTAATGTCGTTTTGGAAATGAAACTCTTGGCAGACGTAGGTTTGGTAGGTTTTCCGAATGCCGGAAAATCTACGCTTTTATCGTCCATTTCTGCCGCTAAACCCAAAATCGCAGATTATGCTTTTACGACACTTGAACCAAACCTCGGGATTGTGCCTTATCGTGACGGAAAATCTTTCGTTATGGCAGATATCCCGGGCATCATAGAAGGGGCATCCGAAGGCCGTGGTTTAGGCTTGCGCTTCCTGCGCCACATTGAAAGGAATTCTGTATTGTTGTTTATGATTCCTGCAGACAGCAAAAATATTCATGAGGAGTATCATATTCTTTTAAACGAGTTGTCTCAATATAATCCGGAATTGCTTGACAAGCAACGCATCCTGGCTATCAGTAAATGTGATATGCTGGATGAGGAATTGATGCGGGAAATTAGCAAGGACCTGCCTGACGTTCCCTATATTTTCATTTCATCAGTTGCCGGTTTTGGCCTTACTGAGTTAAAGGATTTGCTATGGAAGGAACTCAACGATGAGTCCAATCGCGTCCAGACGATTTCTCACCGACCGATTGCTGTTTTGCCTAAGAATTCTGAAGATCCGGATGATGAAATCATCCTTGAGGATGAACCATACGAATATGGCATCAACGATGACATCAAGTTTATTGAAAACGATGAACCTGGCTGGGAAGATACAGGCAAGAACTACTGATATTCTTGCCAGCTCTTGATTTGGATGTCAGTTTCCTTCATGGAGCAAAAAGCCTCAATAAAGGCACTTGCCAACCTCGAATTTGTAATCAACGGAATGTTGTGATCAATAGCCCCACGTCTGATTTTGTATCCATTGGTCAATTCGCGTTTGGTCAAGTTTTTAGGAATGTTGACAATCAAATCGAACTTATGTTTTGAAATCATC
>JALNXZ010000189.1 GCA_023230125.1 Bacteroidales bacterium
CTATACCCTGACAATGGGTTACGACAACCTGCATAACATAACTTCCAAACAACAGCACATAACGCAAACGGGCGTGCAATTTGACGGAACCTTAAATGCCGGTTACGACCTAATATATGCATACGCAAAGAATCCTCAGCAAATCAGTACAATTGACGAGGAAAGCTACCGTACGGAAGATACCGCAGCCGTAGTGCCCATAAAGAAAAGCCAGATATATAGCTACGATGCCAACGGAAACCTGGTAAGCGTAAATACCAATCAGTACACCATAGCCGACAAACTGAGCAAGAGCAACCAGCGCAGACTCCTCTGGGACGAAGAGAACAGACTCCTTGCCCTGAGCGATAACGGCTACGTGAGCAACTACTGGTACGATGCTAATGGTGAACGTACGGTGAAAACTTCCGGCGACGGAGAAGGAGTCCTTGTGAACGGTGTGCTGAGCGGAAGCCGTACGGGTACGACAAACTATACAGCCTATGTAAATCCTTATATGGTCATCACCAATGGCGGCCAGTGCAGCAAGCATATATACATTGGCAGCCAGCGTGTTGTTTCCAAGTTATGCAGTCATGGAACAATTGCCGACCCTATTTCTGCGACGAAAGCAGGCTTCCCCGGAGGGACTGTCAATTACACTTCCAAATATGCTGACCTCACCGGCAAGATCAAGCTTCGTTACGATTCGTTGGGCGTCACATACCATGGCACCGACCATGCCGGAACAGGCTTCTATACATCGGCTCCCAACAGCAACGAAAACTTGCAGTATTTCTATCATTCCGATCATTTGGGAAGTTCAAGCCTAATCACTAACTTAGACGGCAATATTGTGCAGCACCTCGAGTATGTACCTTTCGGTGAGGTCTTTATTGAAGAGCGCAACAATACCTGGAACACACCCTATAAATTCAATGCCAAAGAGTTGGACGAAGAGACGGGGCTGTACTATTATGGAGCACGGTACATGGATCCGAGGACAGGCGTGTGGTTGAGTGTGGATCCGCTGGGGGAGAAAAAACTTTGGGTTTCTTCGTATGCGTATTGTCTTGATAACCCTTTGAATATGGTTGATCCAGATGGACGTAACGAATATGGTTTAGATGAAAATACTGCTAAGCTTTCTTTGACAAAATATACAGAAGATAAATCCGATATAGTCCATACAGGTTCATTTGATGAAGATGGAGGTTTTAGTCCAAACAATAAGACTGGGTCAAGTATAGAGATCAATAAAGGAATTTTGAATGCAGATAATAAAGAACAAGATCTATCTAAAAAAAATATTGCAACTACGGGTGGAAACCAAGAAGATGGAGTCTTGCTTATGTACTTCATTTCAACACAAACGGGAAAGGAAGTTGCTGGTAAAGGTTTTGAAACGCCAGATGGGGAACAAGAGTTACTAATAGGCCATTGGGACAGAAATGATGTGCAGAATTCTCTAAGTCCAGGGTTCACTCAAAAAGGAAAGGTTACGTTTGATGTCCATACCCACGAAATTGGAAAAGAAAGGAAGCCTGGTCTTGGGTACGGAGTTCCTAGTGATAATGATTTAAAAAGTAAATCAAATTACCCGGCATATTATATTATTTCTGAGAGAGATGGGCTAAAACAGTATTCCCCAAAAAGTGGTAATAAAATCAGTACTACACCAGACAAAAGTACAGTTCCAAATTCTTTAAAAGCCTTTCTAAGACGGTAACTTAATAAAACTATTAATGATGAAAATGACAGTTTTTTTTATCTCCATCTTCCTGATCTTTTCAATATTGCAAGACAGTCAAGGAAAGGAGAATGTTGGAATACCAATAAAAAATACGGTAGATTCAACTTCTGTAAATGCTAAAGATAGAGAAATCTTGAAAAAAGTGGCAGTTCTATTTATTAAACAGAATAAAGATTATATCAAAGATGTTACAAAATCAAAAAATATTCATGAAAAAGAATGTAAACGACAAATCATTGTATCAGTAACTGAAGAGGAAGATTATAATGGTTTCAAATGTTATGTAATTTGTTTTGATGATAATGAAATCATTGATGAATCATTACCAAGTTTTTTAATCAAGAGAAATGGTTCTTATATTACATTTTACTTGAAAGGTCAAACGGTTTTGTCAAAACAAGAAATTCCAAAGATTCTATTTGAGAAATGTGAGGATGAATATAGAAACGAAATATCTTGGATTGTCTTGGTATGTAAAGACTCGTGTAGATTTCTCGTTATTAACAATCAAACACCTTTATCATATCGGTTTATTAAGCAAATTCAATCTTTTACTTGTGAAAAAGGACTTACTCTCCCTTCTGTATTAATTGAAGACGCCATAATTGACTTTGATAAGTTAAACAAGGAATAATTGCTGTTTAATGTGCAACTAATTTTCATGTCCCATAAACAGAGATCAATGTGATTGGAGTTGCAAACTTAGCGCGGACACAGAGTTAAGCATAAAAGTTTAAATTTGTGTACTATGAGAAAAGAAAGAAAAAATAATAAGCAACTGATAGACAATGCCTATACATACGACAAGGCCAATAATGTGACCAATGTGACTAATTCCGGAACTTCGGCAAATGAATTTGGCGGAACAATGGCTCATAACTATATTTATGATGGTTTGTATAGATTGACAAAAGCTTATGGTGACTATAACAAGGGGAACAATACAAAAAATGCACACTATGATTTGGCAATGACCTACGACAACCTTCACAACATCACAAGTAAAAAACAGGATATTGTGCAAACTGGCGTCAAATTTGACGGTCTCCTGAAGGCCGGTTACGACTTAACTTACGCCTATGCCAATAACCCTCAACAAATCAGCACCATCGCTGATGAAAGCTACCGTACAGAAGAAACCGCTACAACTGATACAATCTCCAAAACGTAAACCTACAGCTACGATACTAACGTAAACCTTCTTTCCGTGAATACCGGTCAGAAGAATGTTGATGGTAAGCAGTCAAGAACCAGCGAGCGCAGACTCCTTTGGGATGAAGAGAACAGGCTCCTTGCCCTGAGTGATAACGGCTACGTGAGCAACTACTGGTATGACGCCAATGGCGATCGCACGGTGAAAACCTCTGGCGACGGAGAAGGAGTCCTTGTGAACGGTGTGCTGAGTGGAAGCCGTACGGGTACGACAAACTATACAGCTTACGTAAATCCTTATATGGTCATCACCAACGGCGGCCAGTGCAGCAAACATATTTACATTGGCAGCCAGTGTGTTGTTTCCAAGCTGTGCAGTCATGGTACAATTGCCGATCCTATTTCTGCGACGAAAGCAGGCTTCCCCGGAGGGACTGTCAATTACACTTCCAAATATGCTGACCTCACCGGCAAAATCAAGCTTCGTTACGATTCGCTGGGCGTGGCATACCATGGCACCGACCATGCCGGAACAGGCTTCTATACGCAAGCTCCTAACAGCAACGAAAACTTGCAGTATTTCTATCATTCCGATCATTTGGGAAGTTCGAGTCTTATTACTAATTTAGCCGGTGATATAGTGCAACACATTGAGTACGTTCCATTCGGTGAAGTCTTTATCGAAGAGCGCAACAATACCTGGAACACACCCTATAAATTCAATGCCAAAGAGTTGGACGAAGAAACGGGGCTGTACTATTTTGGGGCAAGGTACATGGATCCGAGGACGGGCGTTTGGTTGACTGTGGATCCGTTGGCGGAGAAGTATCCGGGGGTTGGTTCATATGTGTACTGTATGAATAATCCAGTTAAGTTCGTGGATCCAGATGGAAGGGATTGGTATAGGCATGACGAATCTGGAGCTGCTTTTTGGCAAGAAGGAAATGTAAATTCTGTTTCGTATAATAATCAAACTTATAGAAATATTGGAGAAACATATAGTAGTTATAAAGATGGCGTTCGGATTGACTA
>JALNXZ010000190.1 GCA_023230125.1 Bacteroidales bacterium
GTTATACAACAATTCAGAGGTTACCATACATATCCTTGATGTAAACAAACTGGCTGTCACCAACGAGTCGATTGGACGATTTATTGTTGAACTTAAAGAGAAATTTCCCAATTCTGTAAGAATAAGTAATCACACGCACGTAACGTCTCAATATCTTTCCGGATTTAGCTTTATGCTAATCAGTTATATTACCTGGAATAAATTGACAGTTTCGGAGAACAAAGTATTGGAAAATATTCCTTCAACCCTGATCATCAATAAGAAATCAAGCCGATTCCATATTCAAAACCACAAAAAATAAGAAATTATCGGGAAACAGTCAAATCAACGAACGCTAAAGTTTATCAAACGTATCATCCTTCGTTGCCAACTTCGCTATTAAAGTCTGATTTCTTCTGTTTTTGTATCACCTTCTTCGAGTAGCAACTCGTCAATTTCTTTATCCAGAGATTCATCTGTAATGATTCCTTCTTTTTCTAAGATGAGGCCTAAGCTGTCAGAATTGGAAGAAATAGAGTCTGTATCTGCTACCGTATAAGGTGTTTGGCAACTATATGGCACTGAAATCTCAATTTTAGGCTCGGGAAATTTTCCACGATATCTAGTCAGACTTTTATCAGCCAGAACCTTTTCCATGAAATATCCAAAAATCGGCAAGGCTGTCTTACTGCCTTCACCTAATCGACCTGTTCTGAAGTGAATGCTGCGGTGTTCCCCTCCAACCCATGCACCGCCGACCAGTTTTGGAGATACACCTATAAACCAAGCATCAGAGTGATTGGATGACGTCCCTGTTTTTCCTCCGAATTCGGTGTCATAGCGGAAGAGGTCAAAACTCCAGAGTGCTTGGGTGGTAGCCATTGGCTCTGTCAGTCCGGCTCTCAGCAATTGGGTCATCAGAAAGGCTGTCTGATAGGGTATTCCTTGTGTCTGTTTCTGCTTGTGTTCATAAATGACTTTGCCATCCCGGTCTTCGATACGTGTAACGAGTACGGGATCGTGTGTCATACCGTCATTAATGGGTGTACAATAGGCATTTACCAGTTCCAGCAGGGAAACGTCTGAAGAGCCTAGAGATAAGGACGGAATCTCGTGCAAATACGTCTTGATACCCATGCTGTAAGCTGTTTTAACAATATCACTGATACCTACTTCTTTTGCAAGGGCTACCGCAATACTGTTAATAGATCGTGCAAATGCGGCTTTGAGCGTCAAATTTTGACCTGTGAAGATGCCGTTCGCATTGTGAGGTGTCCAGAGTTTCGGCTGTCCTTTTTCCATGACTTCCCAGTCAACATAATTGTCTTCGCGGTAATCACAAGGACTCATGCCTTTGTTGAAGGCAGTTGCATAGACAAAAAGTTTAAAGGTGGATCCCGGCTGACGTTTGGATAGCACTTTGTCATATTTCCAGAAGTTGAAATCAATATCTCCGACCCAAGCTTTGACATAACCAGTTTGAGGTTCCATGGCCACAAAACCGCTGTGCATGAAATGTTCCATATAGCGGATAGAGTCCATGGTGCTGATATTGAGCACCATTTTACCTTTTTTATAGTCAAAAACAGTTACCTTATGCGGCTTATTCATGTAATAGTCTATAGAATCGGGGGTTTCCTCGTATTTTTTTGCCAGCACTTTATAGATATTGGTCCTTTTCGCTAGGGTTTCGATGAACCCGACAATTTCCTGATGGTTTTCGTCCTGCCAGGGATTTTCTTTTCCCCAGTGATTGTTGAAGTTGTTTTGAACGATATGCATTTGTTTGTCAACCGCTTCTTCTGCATATTTTTGCATACGGGTGTCGATGGTGGAATAGATCCTCAGACCATCAGAATATAGGTCAATATTGTTTTCCTCACACCAGTCTTCCAGTTGTGCGGCTACTGCTTCCCTGAAATACAGGGCATTGCCGTCATAATTTCTTTCAATCTTATATTGAAGTCTGATGGGAATATTCTTGATTGAATCAAATTCGGCAGCAGTGATGATTTTGTGATTTTTCAGGTTTTCCAAAACAATATTTCTGCGTTTCAGACTATTTTTTGGATTGACTTTGGGGTTATAAAAGGTCGTGGCTTTGAGCAGACCTACCAAGGTGGCTGCTTCTTCTATGGTTAGATCTGCCGGGAAGTTGTCGAAATAAGTTTTACAGGCTGTTTTAATACCATAGGCATTACTGCCGAAATCCACCGTGTTGAGGTACATGGTCAGAATCTCTTTTTTGGAATAGAACATTTCAATCTTGACTGCCGTTATCCATTCTTTTGATTTCATGACAATCAGTTTGATACCCGGAATAAAGCCAATCAATCCTTTGGAATATTGGGAACGGGTTTTGAACATATTCTTTACCAACTGCTGAGTGATGGTACTGGCACCGCGAGGATTACCATTGACAATATCTCGTGCTGCTGCAAACAAGCCTTGGATATCAATGCCAAAGTGCTTATAAAAGCGCTCATCTTCTGTACAAATCAACGTTTTGATCATGATGGGAGCAATCTCTTCAAATTCAACCGGTGTTCGGTTCTCCTTGAAATATTTTCCGATAATCTTGTCGTCTTCGCTGTATATTACAGAAGCTTCACTTTGCTGAGGGTCGCTGATACTCAGTAAACTTGGTGATTTTCCGAACAGCCAGAGAAAGTTCATGTCTACACAAACCAGAAAAAGAAAAAAGGCCATCATCACTTCGCAGAAAATAATCAGTAGTCTCTTATGCCATTTTGCCTTTCTGTAACTTTCTTTATGTCTATGATAAAAGGCTTTCAAAAATTCCATGAAAAGTATCAGATATGGATCTATCCGGATAATGATTTTATTTAAAAGTTCTTTTAAACGGTTCATCCACGTTCTGTCCTTGATGGTTCTCATAATGGCTACGTTTTTTTAGTTGGTTTAAACGTATATATTTACGTTAAACGAATTATCATCATTCATACGATGGCACAAAAGTACTGAAAAAGACTTTTGTTTTCTTATAAAAGACAGAAGAATAAATACTACAAAAGAGCGCCCCCAATTACAATTGGGAGCGCTCTTTTTTCTTTTTATCGGCAATATAAGTTATCTGCGTCTGTTTTTTTGCTGTCCTTTCAACATTTTTTGTTGTTCTTTCTGTGCTTGTTCCAGACGAGCGGCAAAGCCTGATTTTTTGACAGGCTTTTTCTTGTTTTCGTTCAGTTGTGCTAAAAGTTTATCTTCGTTTATCGTGGCTCTGATGGCATATGTTTGGATGATAGTGATCAAAGTGGATATAAAGAAGTAGAAGCTTAAACCTGAAGCATATTGATTAAACATGAAAAGGAACATCACAGGCATCATATACATCATGGTTTTCATACCCGGCATTTGGTTATTGGTTGGCTGGGTCTTCATGTTGATGTTGGTATAGATGATGTTGGTGATGGTCATCAACAAACAGAACAAACTGATGTGGTTACCAAAATATTTAGTTACCAGTGGAATGTTACCCGACCAGGTGATGATCGCATCATAGGAGGAAAGGTCGTGTGCCCAAAGAAAACTTTGCTGTCTCAACTCAATGGAGGAGGGGAAGAAAGAGTACATAGCAAAAAGAAAAGGCATTTGCAGCAGCATCGGCAAACATCCGCCCATTGGACTGACGCCAACTTGTTTGTATAAATTCATTGTTGCCGAAGAACGTTCAGTTGCATGCTCAGACCCTTGAAATTTATCATTGATTTCCTGTATCTGGGGTTGTAGCACACGCATCTTGGCTGATGACATGTATGACTTATAGGTAAGCGGAAAGATGAGCATTTTAATAACGAGGGTCATGAGTAAGATGATGACCCCATAATTGCTGATAAATTTTCCGAAGATATTGAACATTGGAAGGATGATGCCGGTATTGGCCCAGCGGATGATTTTGCCAC
>JALNXZ010000191.1 GCA_023230125.1 Bacteroidales bacterium
AAGTAAAGGATGATGAAATTCTAATAGCAAAATGTCGATTCCACTACGACTAAAAATAAAAACGCGGCCTAACACCGCCCAAGCCACACCCGCCTAAAGGCGGGCGAGGCCTGGCCACCCGTTAGGCCACATTTTAAAAGCCGTAGTCCAAACATGTTGCAAATACAGAAATAATTACATATATTTGTACATATTTATGTACATATAAAATGCATCTAATTATGCTTACAACAACGCTTTCGGATTTTCGTAAAGACATTAGACACTATTTAGATAGTGTGACCAACAATTTTGAAACCTTGATTATTAATCGAGGTAAGGATAGTGGTGTGG
The DNA here is from genome assembly GCA_023230125.1 of Bacteroidales bacterium. GTDB lineage: Bacteria > Bacteroidota > Bacteroidia > Bacteroidales > UBA1402 > UBA8389. Next base: position 334 of record JALNXZ010000191.1, read on the forward strand.
TTATAATTTCATTGGAAGAGTATAATTCACTGAATGCAACTCAACATGAATTGTCATCAAAACTGAATGAGACAAGGCTTGATTCTGCAATTGAAAAATTGAAAAAGGGCCAGTCATTTGAGAAAAAAATACTTGAAAAATGAAGCTCATATTTGTAGATGAATCATGGGAGGACTATCTGTATTGGCAGAAGAACGATAAAAAAATGCTTAAGCGGATTAACGACTTATTAAAAGATATTTCTCGTAACCCTTTTGATGGAATTGGCAAACCCGAGGCATTAAAATACAAGTACAAAGGATTCTGGTCACGTCGAATTGACGATGAACACCGACTTATCTATCAAGTAAAGGATGATGAAATTCTAATAGCAAAATGTCGATTCCACTACGACTAAAAATAAAAACGCGGCCTAACACCGCCCAAGCCACACCCGCCTAAAGGCGGGCGAGGCCTGGCCACCCGTTATAAGCCATTTTAAAAAGCACATGTTTAGTCTTTTACAAATTAGCAACAAACATCCAAAAGAAAGAAACTGTCTCATAATTGCTAAATTGAATACAAAAAAAGAACTGTAGTTTCGGCTAATAGTGACAATTACAAAAAATCAGAATATCAATTCAGTCTATTAACCAATAGTCAAAATATTAAATTAGGTTCTAAACGTTTTTTTATGAAATATAAATTCTTTGCCGTATTAGCTTGCATTGCTCTTTCCTTATGCTGTAGCTGTAATACCGATTCAGATAAAGGTGGATTTACTTTACCAAAAAAAATAAATACAAGTAATAAATTTCGTATTGATGGTTATTACTATTTTAAAAAAAATTATGCTTTGTATACATATGTTTTTTATGGTGATGGTCAAGTGATTGATTGTTGCATTTATTGGGATAATTTTAATGATATTGAATATTTGTTTGAAAGTGGCAAATTTTATGATTATATAAAAGCATTAAAAAGAGCTTGGGGACGATATATATTAAAAGATGGAAATATATTAATGGAATTTCCATATGATTTTGGCAGTTTCACAAAGCTGAGTACAGGAGTAATTAAAAATAATACTACATTGTTTTTCTCAAAAATTCAATATACTGATCAAAGCGGATTCGAATCTTTGAATGAAACCTTGCATTTTAAAGCATTCAGTCCAAAGCCAGATAGTACTTATATTGGTACTAATTAATATCTCAACATATAAAATACCTGCATAATATTTTTATCAATAACGAAGATTAAAAAAACGGCTTATAACATCACCCAAAGCACACCCGCCTTCGGCGAGCGCGCTCTGGCCACCCGTTAGGCACAATTATAAATGCGGCTGTTTGAAACTATTTACGATTAAATATAAAACGATGGAAAAGGGACTGCATGATTTACCAATTTTTCTATATGTAAAAGCATTTTCTTACAATAAGAGAAGATTCTATGAGGGAGATCTTTGTTGGGGAAGAAAGCCAACTATGAGTGAGAATATTAAATTTATTAATGCGGGAATTTTATTTTCTGGTGTACATTTTATACAGGGTGTAAAAAATTTAATGCATGATGTATATATTTCGAAAACCAAAAGCCCATATGTTTTTTCGAATTTAGAAGAGTTAATTTATAGAGCCAAAGAATTATACACTCAAAATAGCTATACCACAGGATTAATATTATCCGGTGATAAAAAATCATATCAAATACCTGAACGAGTGATAATAATTGACGAAAAATATTTAGGGACTGAAGAATGCTTTTTAAAACATGCTAATGAAAATGTAATTTGGAATAATTGAAATAATAACTGTGCCTAACATTACCCAAGCCACAGCCACACAAGGTGGCCGCGGCCTGGCTTACCGTTAGCGGAAATGTTAAAATCGGAATCCTTAAGCAATTGCAATTGTTCAAATCACAAAATCATGAAACACATAACGTCTTTCCTTTTTGTCATACTAATATTTTTCTCATCGTGCAAAAAAGACTCGGATGAGGAACTTCCGACTTATTTAGGAACCACGTTATCAACCAGGATAACAAAATTGTATGATAAAAACGGAGAAATAACCGATAGAGCAATTGTTGACCGATTTTCAAATACTTATGGTGATTTTGATCCAAACATGGAATTGAGTCTGATGACTTTCAAATTTAAGGCTGATTATTTGGATGCCTCAACAGTAGTAGTAAAGTCATTAATTACATTAGAAAAAGATACAATGACTGTGATAAAAAATGATGGGTTAATAATTTGGGAGAGTAAGGATACAAGTGACTATTATACTTCTCACTTTGATGCTTTCAAGTACAAATGGCTCCACTACTCAGAAGTGAGTATGAATGGGACAATGCTGATTACTAAATTTCTATACTGTATGTTTCTTAAGCCATGTGGTGATGATTTGCTTTTACCCATAACTTATTTTTACCATAGGCGGGGCAATTACCTCTCTTTTTCAACATTGTCAAGCAATGGAAATAATGAGTTTAATCCAGATTATATCGCTGGATTTGGTAATATGGATACAGTCCTTGTTTATGAATATACGTTGCGAATGAGAGCTCAATAAAGAGATTACAGATATTGATAGATAGAAAAAAACACTTCCGCTAACAATACCCAAGCCACACCCGCCTTCGGCGGGCGCGTCCTGGCTTCCCGTTAGCTGCAACGTAAAAAAACGTAACATGAAACGCATTGCTATTTTCATTGGAATAATACTACTTGTCTTAGCATTATTGGTAGTCGCAGACATTGATTATTATGATTCTAGATCAATTGATATAGAAGATTCTGAAATGAAAAGTCGTGTTGATTCCTTAAAGCAAGTTTACGAAAGGAATGACTCTATTGTGGATCCATATCAAAAAGCATTTTCTAGTATGATTGATAGCAATATTTATCCTGGAGCAAAGGTTGATAGAATTTTAATACAAAGGAGTTATAACCCAATTGATATCGTTTTACCTAAACTCTTAAATCAATCTGAAATTGCATTATTCAATAAATTTATAAATGATACAACAAATTTTGAATTTTGCGAGACGACATTTGATAAGGTAGATTATGTCGTCAAAATGTATAGTAATTCGAAGCTCATATCGAAAATGTGGATTGGTATAGATTGTATGACAATTGATTGCATACCAAGGAATTATCGTATGAAATATGGTATGATGAATAGTCTAGGCTTAAAGAGATTGGAAGCCTTTTTAAAATAAAAATACGCTGCAGCTAACACCACCCAAACCACAAGCACCTGACGGTGCTCGCGGTCTGGCTACCCGTTAGGGGTAAGCTTAAGAAGCGGTACTCTTTACTTATTTCGATATAATAAGATGGCATTCTACGATTAATTGACAGAGCTCAAGAACAACAGCAGACAATCAATTCCTGGCGGTGAACAGTCAGGTTTTCGGCTGACGCTTCTACCCCATCGAATTCTGGGTTATCGACTGATAAATAAAAATACGATATACCAACAGACAACTTGTTTAGGACATAACTGCCGACGATTAACTCCAAACAGCGGATAATCCGGCTATCGACTGACATTTAAGAAATAGTCAACA
>JALNXZ010000192.1 GCA_023230125.1 Bacteroidales bacterium
TGTGAGCAAGAAACTGCGGTCAACGGAGATGAACTCGCTGTGCATGATGTGGTCTGCGATTTGCTCTGAAAGGACAGGCTGGAATGTACCAGCACCGACATGAAGTGTCACTTCGGTACGCAGGATGTTCTTTTGGTCGATTGCGGACAGCACTTCAGGGGTAAAATGCAATCCGGCTGTGGGAGCGGCAACGGAACCTTCGATTTTGGAGAAGACGGTTTGATAGGTGATTTCATCAGATGCCTCAGTCGCTCTGTTCAAATAGGGAGGGATGGGTAGCTGACCCGCCTCTTCGAGCAAATCTCCGAAGATGAGTTTTACTCTATTTTTGACAGGATCAAGATCATGCCAGGTGAAACGGATCCGGTGGGCTTTGTTTTCGGTAGCAAGCTTTTCTGCCGTCAATTGAATCCGCTTTCCATTGACGGACAATTCACGTTCCAGTTTTTCCTTTTTCCATTTTTTTAGGTTTCCGACCATGCAAAGCCATTCGCAACTTTCGGTTGACTGAAAGTTTTGGGCATAATCCGCAGGTGTCAATGGTTCCAGACAAAAGACCTCGATGCGTGCTCCCGTTTCTTTATGGAAAAAAAGACGGGCGTGGATGACTTTGGTATTGTTGTATACCAACATGCTCTTTTCTTCTAGATGGTTTGGAAGGTCTCTAAAAATAGTTTCCGAAATGTTGCCTTTTCGATAGATTAGTAGTTTTGAAAAATCACGCGGTTCAACGGGGAATTTTGCAATTCTTTCATCTTCAAGAGGATATATATATTCTTCAATACGAATGGATTCAATTTTCTTGAGGATATCTTTCATAGTCGGTTGAATTATTTTCTGTTCGAGTTTATCGTAAAGCATCCTTCATCGACACGCTAGACTTGGTCGAACATTTGATTCCGCTGTAATTGATGGACGAAAGAGATTACTTTTTATAACCCGAAAAGGCTGTCTTGATCAGACAGCCTCTCCATTTTATGTGATTAAAAATTAGAATTTGTAACGAGCGGCAAGGTTTGCACCAAATCCAAATCCGTATTTGTCTCCAAAGTAGTACCCTGGACGGGTATCCAACGAAAATTGCAACGGGATTTCTTTTAAGGTGTATTCTATACCGAGTTGACCGTTGAGGCCAAGACCTACTGCATCACCGATAAGGATGCCTGCACCTGCACCATAATACCATTTAACGCCATCAGCGAGGCTGCTCAAATCTTTAACCCATTGATAAGTTCCGTTTAAGGATGCCCATGAACTTTCAAGACCAAGATCTACTTCCAAACGATTGGCTGCACTAAGGTCTTTTTGATAAGAGATTTCAGCACCGAAAACCATACCACCTCCAAATCTGAGACCTAAAGCTTGCTGAGCATTGGATGTTGCAACAAATGCAAAACAAAAGACTAATACCGTAAATATTTTTTTCATTATTGAAAATGTTAGTGAATTAACCAATTAAAAAAGTTCAATTCCTTCACCGGAAAAGATTTCCGTTAAAAGCTGCTTTTAACAGCAGCAAAGGTATAAAAATTATCTATTCACAAAAAGTCTTTGACCTTTTTAAGCTTAAAAAGGTTCCGGAATTTTGGATAAACTCTTCAGTTTATAGTCTCATTTATCGTCTGCAAATTTTTTTGTAGTCGCAATAATTGCATTTTTCCAAAATGTCTGTTTGTTGGAAGCAATGTCTGGAATCAAATAATTGCTTGAGTGTATTGTTTACTTTTTTGCGAAAAGTTTCTTCGTATTCACGAATATCTTCCACTTCTTTTTTCTGTTTGTATGAACCGAAGTAGATGGCAGAACTATAGTCTTCTGCGGCAGCTTTGTGGATATAAAGTATTTGCGGGGCGATTTTAGTTTTTGGATATTTTTTTTGCAGAATGACAGAGTAGAGGAAAATCTGGAAAATATTACCCGAACGGTCGGCGTTGTCTTCAAAAAGAGATTCCACGGAATCCGGTGCTTTAGGTATTCCTCCAGTCTTATAATCAAGTACACGAAATTCGTCGTATTTCGAATCGATACGATCAATGAGACCACCTATCCTGAGGTTGACTTTTCCAACTTCGGTTTCGATTACAAAGTTTTCAGAAACATGTTTTTCAATGGCAATCATCTCAAAGGGGGCGCGTTCCTGGTCAATCTTGAGAAGGATTTTCAGAAAACCGATGACCAGTTTCCGCTTGATGAGCTGTTCTCCGTTGAATTCCAATGGAGCATCCTCCTTGTCAAGTTGAAAGAAGTCTTTGCGAAAATAGAGGTCTACCACTTTCTCGATTTTGTAAATGCCTTTTAACCAGGGCTCTAGGTCTGAAGCAACGATTTTCCCGGAGATTGCTCCGGATTCGATGCCTTTGTTGATGGTATCCTCTCCAATGGCGGTCTCAACAGCTTTGGTAGAAAAATCTTTTCCTGCTTTTTTCAGTAGAATGAAGGTATAGATGTATTGGGCCGAATGGTGAAAGAAATTACCAAGTATGGCTCCATCAATTTCCTCCGAAACTTCATCTGCTTTTTTCAGTCCTGCCATGTATCTGAAATAAAATCGCAACGAGCAATCTAGAAGGCTGTTCAATGCTGTTGGCGAAAAGAACTTGATGTTTTGGTTGGTCTGGATATCGTAGCTTCTCCGGAGGAAGTCCATGATTTCCTGCGTCTTTTCAATCTGGATAGGCCTTGGGGAAGAAATCTCTATTCCGGAATTTAGATTGAAATGTTTTATTGGGTGATTTGATTCAACAAGCAATTGAAGCATGAAGCGACTCATTTCTCCCCGATTGAGACCGTCGGTAGAAGTGTTGTATACCAGACTGATATTTTCGGCGCGTTGCAGTAACCGGAAAAAGTAATAGGAAAAGATGGAGTCTTTGTGTTCGGAAGTGGTCAGGCCAAATCCCTTGCGAAGGTTGAAGGGGATGAAAGAGGTGTCTCCTCCGCCTTTTGGCAACATGCCTTCGTTCACTGAAAGCAAGAGAACGTTCTTGAAGTCAAGGTTGCGTGTCTCCAGCATACCCATAATCTGCATGCCTCTGACGGGTTCGCCTGAAAATGGGATGGATGCAGTGGAAAGTACTTTCTGCAGCAGTTTCTGGAAGGTATGGATATTAACTTCGATAACGCCGTCCTGCAATAAATTAAATATCCTGATTGTCAGCGAATAGCACTTGAAAACGGCTTCAGCATATAGAGGATCGTATTCACCTGAATCTTCCTGAGACTGTTCGGATCGGTCTGTTTCTTCCGATGCCTGGTTGGATTGTGTCAGTTGCCTGCATAGTTCGAGTATGCGCTGTGCCAGGTCTTTGGGACTTTCAACCGGTATGAAGATGTTTTTTAGTACATCATCTCTTTGCAATTCTTTTGCCGAAGGTCTGAAGCTGTTTTTTGACCGTAAGTCTTTTTCGAGTTTTTCTGTTTCCTTGCTGATTTGTCGGATGAGCGGATGTTGCAGGATTGGAAGGACGAAGCGGTGATTGTACCGTCCGACTACGTCTTCGATAAATCCGTCTGCATGTAGCACAGTGATTTCGTTGATTAGGTTGAAGATGGGCGTTTGCGCCATTGGAAAGCCCATGGTGACGTTCAGCTCACGGATGTCGTCAGGGACACTGTGCAAAACCGGTAAAAGCAGATTCTCATTACAAAGTACAACGGCTGTTTCTTTCGGATGAAATGCACCTTTTTGAAGCTCCTGTATCCATTGCGGCAAGAATCTGGCTTGGGCGTTCTCGGTGGAGGCAGAAATGAATTGAATGTTTTTGGGCGTTTTTTCGAAGACATCGAATCCTGTCTTGCCCAATTCATTGGGAAACTGATCCAGGTTTTGCAGCATGAAACGTCCGGCTTCGTGTCTTGGATTTTTGAGGTAAAAAACATCGTAATCCCAGTA
>JALNXZ010000193.1 GCA_023230125.1 Bacteroidales bacterium
TAAGTCAGAGCTTCGTCAAAGTCGGCATAAATCTGATCTACAGATACTTGAAAAGTTGCACGGGAAACATTGAAATTCCCATCGGTTTCGACAAAATTATTATAGATAGGAATACCCAACAATTCACCGTTTTTTCCTTTTCCAGCTGTTGCCTGCAACAAATAATATTCAAACACCCCTTTCAGAGCATAAGCTTCTCCTTTATATATCCTTGCATACAACTTGTTCTTAGTATCACTCGACCATTTCCATTGAACTGAATCAACAATGGTTAAAAATTTATTCAGATACATAATGGCAGCATTACAACGAGTCCATTCACTGACCGGATTATAAAGAGCTGACCACTGACCTGTTGCCATACGTAGATAACTATTGGTTTTGTCATTGCTGACAGCATCATCCGTTGCAACATCATTAAAACTTAATGTATTGGTTGGAAGTTTAATGTATGCAGTCATTAATAGTCCTTCTCCAAATGCAGGATCTTGAGTTAATCTCTTCTCCGTAGTTAAATTTTCATTCTCCGGTTCTAAAAGACTCTCACAAGAACTAAATTGTATTAATAAAATCAACAGTATGAAATATATTTTATATTGTCTCATGATTGTAAAATTTAAAACGTTGTTTTTACTCCTAAAGAAAATGACCTATAATAAGGCTCACTACCTATCCTCAAATCTTTAATCTCTCTGTGCTTGGAAATAGTCAGAAGATTGGATCCGTCCAAAAAGCAACTAAGTCCTTGCATCCTAAGTTTCTTTACGAATGTTTGCGGGAACTCATAAGTTATTTGAGCTCTTTGCAAAGTAAAGTAATTATCCTTATAAAGCCAGAAAGTTGAATTACGGAAATTATTTGAACCAGCCAAAGTCGTTAAACGCGGATATGTTGCTGTTTCTTTTGTTGCCTCAGTCCAACGTCCCAATACATATTCGGAATATTTATCATCCTGATCGACCCAATAATAATCACCGCTAATATACGAATCTGCACCTATACGACCGGTTCCAATGGCAAATAATGAAATATTCTTATAAGTTAAGCGTAAATTCAGTCCATAAGAAAATGGAGCCTGTGAACGACCAATCTGAACTTCATCATTTTCATCAATGATCTTATCGCCATTTTGGTCAACATATTTTATATCACCAGGTTTTACAGTACCAAACGTTTGGAATGTTTCATCATTGGCAATTTCTTCATTACTCATAAAAAATCCATCTGCAACCAATCCAAACATGGCGTCTACCGGTTTCCCTTTACGATATCGATAAGAATCAGCATAAACTTCGTCCTTTTTCATTACTTCAGATGTAGAATATAAAGCATTGGCTCCAAGAGCTATTTGAAAATCTCCAAGCTTCTCCGTATAAGTCAATCCAAGTTCGGCTCCACGATAAGCATTATCATCGTAATTTTTATAAGGCATAAAATCAGTATAAAAACTCGGATACATCGTTTGAGGCATCGTGATCTGATTGTAATACAAACTTGTAAAAACGTTTGTTTCCAAATAGAGCTTTTGATTAAAGAATGAACCTTCAATTCCAAAATTCAACTCTTTCCGTTTTTCAAATTTTAAATCATCATTATCACCATATTCAGAAACAACCCCTTGATCCGGAGTTCCTTGTATTTCACTCCAGCTATAACTGCTATTGTAATCCCAACGGTTAAGATAATAATAATAACCGCTGATTCCATTGTCACTATTCAGAATACCTCCCGTCAATCGAAGTTTCAGATAATCTATCGCTTCAACTGACGACATAAAATCTTCAGAGCTAATCATCCACGCCAATCCCAATGACGGAGAGAAAGCCCTCCTTGATTTTGAAGGCAATTTTACAGAATTTACATAAGCACCGCTAAAATCGACCATGTATTTATTATCGTAACTATAATTCAAACGCAAACCAAGATTGGTATTTTTATTACCCTGATAGTCACCCATTCTTTTATAAATATTTGCAAATGCCAATAAGGTACCACCAACTTTGTGAACGTCATTAAATGTTCTGTTGTAGTCCAATATACCTTGAAAACCCAATCTTCTTTCATAGCTTGATCCGGAAATTGTTTGAGTAGTGGCTTTTTTGTCATTTCCATATTTTGTCAAAGCTGTGCTGGCTGCCGAAATAGTATCACCTGTCCATGTCGGACTATACACAGAATACTGGTCGGAAATATATTCATCATACGTCGTGTAATAATCAAAGCTTAAATTCGTATGAAATGCCAGTCCTTTAGCAATGCTACTCAGATCAAAATCTATTTTATTATTAAAAGAAAAAGTATTCTGAACATTTTGATTAAGTGGAAGTTCATAACCATTTGCAATCGCATTGGTTAAATAGCTTTGTGTTCCTCCAAGAAGATACATTCCATCAATATCTCTTTTATGTGCAAGGAGCATTGCATTTTTCGGATTGATCTGACTGATAGGGATCAATGGAGCGAACAAGTTGGGTTGTAATGTTTTTGCATTTGCCCAATAATCTCCAATAGAAGTAGCAGCAGGACTACTGGTATTTTTAATTACAGCAACAGCATCCAGAGAACTTTTAATAAAAGAATTGATTTTTAAATCAATATTACCTCTAATATTAAACCGGTTTTGTTTACTGTCTTTTGCTCTTCCAAAATCAAAAAGACTTCCGACTTGCTCCCATCCCATATTGGAATAATAAGTGGCGGTTTTATTCCCGCCTGAGAACTCAGCCGTTGCTTTGGAGAAAGGCTTATAAGATTTCAGGTATTCACTGGAATAATAGTCGACATCAGGATATATATACTTATAATTAGGATACAGTCTTTTATTTTGGGATCTATAATTTTCGATCGTCTCTTTACTGTACAAGGCTGCTAATCCATCATTAGCCCGAGCTTCATTGTATAGCGTCATATAGTCGGATGATGACAAATATTTAGGTAATGCTTTAGGTACCGAAATTCCACTGTAAAGGTTAAATTTCATTTGTGTTTTTTTAGCATCACCTCTTTTTGTCGTAATCAAGACAACGCCATTTGCAGCAGCACTTCCATATAAAATAGATGCGTTTATATCTTTTAATACGGTGATCTGTTCCACTTCTGCTAAAGTGAGGGTCGAAATATCACGTGGCAAACCATCTACAATAAACAAAGCACTTCCTATTCCACGTACATTATTATATCCCAATAATCCAGGAACACGACCAAGCAACGCATCCGAAACCAATTGAGTGTTATCATATTTTGCTATGTCCTCAGCATTAATAGAACTGGTTGAACCTACCAGATCACGTCGTTCTACTTTACCGAAAGCAATATTCACTGCGTCCCTATTAACAATAGGACTGTCTTTCTTCAGAGTCTCTTGTGCCTGAATTTCTCCGGTAATGCACAGAATCATCAAACTCAACAAGGTTAATACTTTGAAATATCTTATTTTCATTTTTTACAAATTTAAAGTTTATACTTCTTAGATTACCAACCTGGATTCTGTGGAAATTCAGGATATATTTTTGTAAAGTCGTCTTGGAATGGTAACCAATTGTGTTTTTTCTCAACAACTCGGGTTATAACGATTCTTTCTGATATATTAATGGGTTTACCATCTGTACCCCGATCAAAATCAACAGCTGTTTTCTGCCTATACTTCTCATCACCGTTTAAGTTCCATCTACGCAAATCACAAAACCGATGAGCCTCAAATCCTAATTCTACAGCACGTTCCCGAATAATTTCACCCATAAACGTCGTTTTTGTGGTATAACGATCTTCAAGATTAGGCAATTGTGCGCGGTTTCTGATGATGTTTACAGCTTGCTCCGCTGTAAGCGTATAACCTTCAGCTGTATTACCAGCGTCACCATATCCCTGGAATACA
>JALNXZ010000194.1 GCA_023230125.1 Bacteroidales bacterium
TTTTGATTGGCCTGGATTCATTTGCGCGGCCAGCATTTTAGCCATTCCTCCGTGTATGGATGCATACCCTTCTTTTTGCAGTAAAGAATGAAACATGGTAATGTCGCTATAACCGATTAGCCATTTTGGACTTTTTCTGAAGCTTTCCAAACGGATTTTGTCAATCAGGTGAACAGCTCTGTAGCCTCCGCGTGAGCAGAAAACCGCTTTGCAATCGGTATCGTCCAGGGCTTCCTGAAGATCAAACAATCTCTGTGTTACGCTACCGGAAAAGCGTCCTTCCTGTTTCGTGACGTTTTCACCTTTCAAAACATTGAGGCCCCATGAAGCAAGGAAAGCTTCAGCTCCATTGACAAAGTCTGGATTGATTACTCCAGCAGGAGAGATCAAACGCACACAATCACCTTTTCTTAAAAACGGAGGAGTAATCATAAGGCTATTTATATATTAATTTAATTTGTCTTTCGCAACATTACAAAGTTAGTATTTAAATTGACAATTTGTAAAACCAACATTCCTAAGATTTATACATTATTGAATTATTCTTGCTTTTTCTTACAAAATATTGTAAATATTGATGGAAATATAGAAATTATCCTTATTTTTGCGCCGTTTTATTTCGAATTGAAAGACATGTGGATGATAAACATTATAAATCAGATGGAAAAATCAACATTGGTAGGATCCAAAATTAAAAATCTTCGCGAAGCTAAAAGCATCACCATTGAACAAGTTGCTGAACGTTCGGGGCTTAGTTTGAATCAAATTGAAAGAATTGAAGAAAATAAGAATCTTCCTTCTCTTGCCCCACTTATTAAAATAGCCCGTGTTCTAGGGGTTAGATTGGGCACATTTCTGGATGATAGCGATCATTTAGGGCCTGTCATTTGTCGTAAAGATGAACAACCTGAAGGAATCAGTTTTTCCAACGATACGGCCAACTCACACAATAACCTGAATTTTTTTGCCTTGGCTCAGTCAAAGACAGGTAGGCATATGGAGCCGTTCTTGATAGATATCGATTCCGCATCTAAGGAAGAATATCAGCTTTCCACACACGAAGGTGAAGAATTCATTTTTGTACTCGAAGGTGTCATTGAAGTGGCTTACGGAAAAAATAAATATGTCATAAACACCGGTGAAAGCATCTATTATGATTCAATTGTCGAACATAATGTACATGCAGCCGATGAATCCAAAGCCAAGATCTTGGCAGTAGTTTACACGCCGTTTTAATCTAAGAGATATGCAATTATTTGACAGAACGCTGGGTGATTGGCTGGAACATTGGGCCGAGATAACACCTGATAAGGAATATATAGTCTACTCAGACCGCGATTTGCGTTTTACCTGGAAACAATTCAACAAAAGGGTCGATGAAATGGCACTTGGTTTTATGGCACTTGGTGTCAAAAAAGGAGACCATGTAGGTATTTGGGCACAAAATGTACCGGAATGGCTTACATATATGTATGCCTGCGCAAAAATCGGTGCTGTATATGTCACTGTAAATACCAATTATAAACAAAGCGAATTGGAATTTTTGGTAGAGAATTCGGATATGAATACCTTATGTATTACTGATGGGACCTGGGATTCCGACTATGTAGCGATGACTTATGAGATGTTGCCTGAACTGAAGACAGAGCAACGTGGACAATTACACAGTGAACGCTTTCCACAGATGCGGAATGTCATTTATATCGGACAGGAAAAATATCGTGGCATGTATGCCTCCGCCGAATTGCAATTGCTTGGAAGTAACATGGACGGGCAAATGCTTGAAGATGCCAAGAAGTTGGTGAAGCCTGACGACATCATGATGATGCAGTACACTTCAGGAACCACAGGCTTTCCAAAAGGAGTCATGCTTACACACTACGGCCTGGCCAACAATGGTTACCTGACAGGTGAACATATGAAATTCACCAACAACGACAGTCTTTGTGTTTGCGTGCCTTTGTTCCATTGTTTTGGTGTGACCCTGGCTACCATGAACTGTCTGACACACGGTTGTGCCGAGGTTATAGTAGAACGTTTCGACCCGCTGGTTGTTTTGGCATCCATTCATAAAGAGAAATGTACTGCTCTATACGGGGTTCCGACCATGTTTATTGCCGAGTTGAACCATCCGATGTTTGAGATGTTCAATATGAGCACCCTTCGCACAGGTATCATGGCCGGTTCTCTTTGTCCGGTTGAGTTGATGCGTCGTGTGAATGAAAAGATGTTCATGAACGTCACCAGCGTGTATGGTTTGACTGAGACGTCTCCAGGTATGACTCAAACCCGCATTGATGACCCTTTCGAAGTTCGTTGCCAGACGGTAGGAAGTCCTTATGAGTTTACCGAAGTCAAGATTTTCAATCCGGAAACGGGTGAAGAATGTGCCGATAACGAGCAAGGTGAGATCTGTTGTCGTGGATATCTGTTGATGAAAGGATATTATAAAAATCCGGAGGCAACAGCTGAAGCCATTGATAAAGATGGCTATCTGCATTCAGGAGATCTTGGAATAAAAGATGAAAATGGAAACTATCGCATCACCGGGCGAATCAAGGATATGATTATCCGGGGCGGTGAAAATGTTTACCCGCGCGAGATTGAAGAATATCTCTATCATTTGGAAGGCATTAAAGATGTCCAGGTTGCAGGTATCACGTCTGAAAAATATGGTGAGGAAGTAGGTGCCTTCATTATCTTGCATGATGGGGTTCAAATGGATGATGATACTGTACGTGAATTCTGTCGGGGAAAGATTGCCCGTCATAAAATCCCAAAGTATATCTTCTTTATCAAGGAATTTCCTTTGACAGGAAGTGGGAAAATTCAGAAATTCAAATTGAGGGATATTGGTTTGGGTTTACTCAAGGAACAGGGTATCCAACCGGTATAAATGGAGGAGTGGTATTTTTAATTTCTCGGTATTAAGGTAAAGGTCAGGACAGTTTTGTCTTGGCTTTAATTTTCTTATTAAATCATCACTTTTAATGTTTTTTATATACTTTTACAATTTAGTAATCAACTGATTTAAAACAGTATCAAACTTAAATATTTTATATCATGAAACAGACAGGTTTTGCATACTCCGGTATAGTTTTTCTCTCCGCATTATTAATGTTTCTTTCATCTTGCGTCTTCAATGTCAGGACTGATAAGGACAGCAAGTTTAAGACGAGTGAGAGTGGCATTTCTTTTGTGCAATCCTATCCTATTTCACAACCTGTAAACCTGAAACTTTCCACATCCGGTGGAAACATCAGCACGATCGGTTATGAAGGGGAGCAGGTGGAAGTATCATTTCTTGTTACCAAGAATGGTAGGATATTGGATGTGACCCTTGATGAATTGAAAAAGATAGCAGAAGTGAAAATTATCAATGACAAATCCAACCTTGAAATAAGTATTGATAAGATCACAGAGAAAAATATAAGCGTAGGATTTGAGGTGAAGACCCCTGTAAATACAGCTGCCACCATAAACACGAGTGGAGGTAATGTCTTGATTTCAGATCTCAAAGCCGATCAAAACATAAATACAAGCGGAGGCAATATCCATATCAACAATATTGTGGGTAAAGTGGAAGCCGGAACTTCAGGTGGAAATATCACCATCAATCATTCGATAGGAGATGTAAATGCCTCTACTTCTGGCGGAAATATTTCTGTAAATGGACTTAAAGGAAATATAAAGACTTCCACATCTGGTGGAAACATACATGTGGTTGATACAGAAGGGGCTGTGGATGTCGGCACGTCGGGCGGATCCATTCATATGGATCAAATTTCAGGTTCGGTCCGTGCATATACAAGCGGAGGCAACATTTCTGTGAATATAAACCTCTTGAAAGAAAATTTACAGATGGTAA
>JALNXZ010000195.1 GCA_023230125.1 Bacteroidales bacterium
CCATGGATTCCGGAAATATTTCCAGAAGATCATATATTTCCAAAACTTTTAAAGCGTCTGCGAAGGTCGATAAGTCTGGACTGGTCGGGCCGGAGGCTATCACATCGACAGGGTCACCAATGACATCTGACAAGATGAGACTGATAAAAGAAGCGGGATAGATTGCTTTAGCCAGTTGCCCGCCTTTTATCATCGACAGGTGTTTCCTGACTGTATTCATTTCCTTGATATTTGCTCCGCTCTTAAGCAAAAGTTGATTGACAAGAATCAGGTCATCCAGGGACGAACCCTCTGGATAATCGGCCAAAAGCGATGATGCTCCACCTGAAATCAAACAGATCACCAAATCTTTCTCTCCTGCCATTGCTGCCATCTGTAGTAGTTCTTTAGTAGCCATGATTCCGTTTTCGTCAGGAAAAGGATGCCCGGCTTCCAAAACTCTTATTTTCTTCAATTCACAGGAATGTCCATATTTGACCACTACAACTCCTTGGGTGATGCTTTTACCCATGGTCGTCTCCAGGCCTTTTGCCATCAATGCACTTGCTTTTCCGGCTCCGACTACATAAATGTGGTTGAAATTGCAGAGTGGAAACTGAGAATCTGCCATGTGAAGGATTCTATCAATGATCTTCACCTGTGATTGAATCATTTTGTCCGGCAAAACACTTTTGACACCAGATAGAAATATTTGTTCAGCAATGGCTTTCATATTTTATCAGTCAATATTAAAGCAAAATCCAGGATGTTATGAGAACACAACAGAAAACAGTAATGCCCATAACAACGGTGGCTGAAGAAAAGACCTTCAGGGTGGTATTGGATTCAATTCCTGAGAACTTTGTCACCACCCAAAAATAAGAATCATTGGCATGTGAGATCATCATGGAGCCGGCTCCCATTGCCAGCATGGTTAATAATTTGCCCATTTCTGTATCTAGACCCAAAACGGGGAGAATAGGGACGACAAAAGAGGCTGCAGTGATAATGGCTACTGTGGAAGAACCTTGTGCGGTTTTTAGGATGGATGTAATTAAGAATGGTACAGCTATCCCCAGACCTAAATTGATAAGAATCTCTCCGACATACATACCGATGCCTGTTTCCTTGATGACCATGCCAAACATCCCTCCGGCAGCGGTAACAATCAAAATGGGTCCGGCTTTCTCGATGGCACTCTCTAAAATGGTATTGATGGATTTGGTGTTGATTCCATTTATCAGTGGTATGGATAGTAATACGCCAACAAAGAGTGCAATGATAGGTTGCCCCAAAAAGGTAAATGTTTTAATGATCAAGTTTTGGTCAGTCAATCCAAAAACGCTGAACAAGGAATTGGTTGCAATCAAAAGCAAGGGTACCACTACAGGAATAAGCGAGATAAATAAGCCGGGAAGAGCTTTCTCTGGAATTTCTTTAACTTGATGACTATCTGGGATTTCTTCATAAACATACTTTTTGGTTCTCCATTTTGTCCAGAAGAATGCAGCTAAAGTGCCAGGAATCGCAAATAAAATTCCAATGATGATCAGATACCCGATATTGACATCCAAGATGCCAGCTGCAGCCAAGAATCCGGGATGGGTAGGTATCAGACAATGCACGGAATATAAGGAAGTTGCCAAAACTACACCAATGAATGGCATAACAGTTTTGGTCTTTTTGCTGAAAGATTTTGCCAGTCCGCTTAGAATAATAAATCCTGAATCGCAAAAAATGGGAATACCAGCGATGAATCCTGTTACCCCAAGGGCTGCAGGAGCCTTGTCCTGTCCCATTTTGGACAGGATGAAATTGGCGATGCTTACTGCACCTCCTGATTGATCGAGTACTACTGTGATAATTGCTCCAAAGACAATTAAAAAGCCTATGGAAGCCATGGTGTTCCCGAAACCTGTTTTAAGAATTGTAACGACATCACTATTTGGGATTGTAATCACAGCTAGCAGCAGTGATACAATGAACAAAGACAGGAATGCGTTCAGTTTGGTCAGAGAAGTGAGCAAAATGATCAACACTATACTCAATAATACAAGGATGGACACAGTTAATACGCTCATGTCAGTTATGGTATGCTTTTAAGATTTTTTGATAATTTTTTTGTGAGATTTCATGATTCTTGTATTTATTATTTGATAGTAACAAATTAAAACATATTTTATAAATCCAGCAAGACTTTAGATAAATAATAATGTGTTTCAACGGATGCTTATGGATCTCAGGATGCTGTTTTGGAAAATTTGAAAATAGAAATAAAAGAAATGTTTGTCGTATCTTTGTGCGTTTTTAGTTCAATTTGGTAGATTGATGTAATGAAGTTATGGAGAAACTTTTAATCGAAATTTTCAACCTGCTTACTCTTGCAGCTCTTCTAAGTTTCCCTTTTCTAAATATTAAGTGGAGAGGTTATGTAACCCTTGGTACTATTTCGACTCAAGTAATTGTGGCTTTGATTGTCGCTTTTTCTGTTTTCACAAATGGTTTGGCTGAATATGCATATCAAGGTTCCTGGGTAACCGGCGAGATTCCTGTTCGAATCGATTATCTTTCCGCATGGTTCATCCTTCTTATCAGCTTCACATTTTTGACAGGAGCGTGGTACGGTTTTCAGTATCTGAAGAAATACAAGGACCGGACAGCCAGTCTGACATTGCATGCTGCCGCACTGATGATGGCATACACCTCAATGATTGATATTTGTGTGGTTCAAAACGGATTCGCGATGCTGATTGTATGGGAAATCATGGCGATAAGTTCTTTTATTACTATCATTTTTGAGCATGAGAAAAAGGAAACGCTAAAAGCGGGCATCAATTTTCTAATCCAGTCGCATGTTTCCATTCTTTTCCTTACCATCGCTTTCATGTGGGTAAAGGTTAAAACCGGCTCGTTCGATTATGAGGCCATCACCAGTTTTACCAGGTCTCAGTCAGCCCTTACCAGTCTTGGATTGTTCCTCTTCTTTTTTGTCGGATTTGCCATCAAGTCTGGTTTCGTGCCATTTCATACGTGGTTGCCACTGGCGCATCCTGTTGCTCCGGCTCATGTCTCCGGCATCATGTCCGGAGTGATTATTAAGATTGGTATCTATGGTATCCTGAGAATGCTTCTACTGATCAAAACAGATATGACAACCGTCGGGTATTTCATTGTCACTGTTTCAGTAATCACAGGTATTTATGGAGTGATGTTGGCCATCGTGCAGCACAACTTTAAGACGTTGTTGGCCTATCACAGTATAGAAAATATTGGAATCATTGGCATCGGCATCGGGCTTGGTTGTTTGGGTTTGGGCGCAGGAAACAACATTTTGGCCATTTGCGGATTTGGCGGTGCACTATTGCATACCTTGAACCATTCATTGTTTAAGTCCCTTTTGTTCTATTGTTCAGGGAATATTTATCAGGCAACCCATACCATGGATATTGAAAGATTGGGGGGCTTGATCAAAAAAATGCCGCATACAGCTTATCTCTTTTTGCTCGGTGCGCTGGCTATATGCGGTTTGCCACCTTTTAATGGTTTCGTATCTGAATTTTTCATTTACAGCGGCTTGTTACAGGGTATAACTTCTGCGGGTCATGCCATTCCAACATTGTTCTACCTTTTTGCAGTGATTGGATTGGCACTCATTGGTGGTTTAGCCTTGATTTGTTTCACCAAAGTCTTTGGAATCATATTCCTGGGTACTCCAAGAGATAAGACCATTGAGGTGAAAGGCCCTGAAAAGCCACTGAGTATCATACCTTTGTATTTCTCCGGTCTGATGATTTTACTCATTGGGGTGGTTCCGTTCCTGTTGGCTCCCTATCTGGTTAAAACGATTCAGTCATATATTCCATCCCTGAATTTCAGCGGTT
>JALNXZ010000196.1 GCA_023230125.1 Bacteroidales bacterium
ATATGTGCAGATGTTTGGGCTTGGAGTCATACGATGGCTCTTTCTGGTTTTGGCTCAATTGAAGCCGGTGATACAGTATATTCAGGTACTACTTCGGGAGGGAATACACCTATTATAATTTCTGATTGAGATAATCGGATTGGCAAAAAATATTGGATATTTAAAAATAGCTGGGGAACTAGTTGGGGAGAAAACGGCTACGCTAAAGTTATGTTAGATATAACCAATCAATACATATTTGGAAGTATTTTAAATACGCCAATCACAAGCCTCAACTATACCGATACCGATATTGTTTGTGCAGACCGCGATGGCGATGGATACTATTATTGGGGAATTGGTTCAAAGCCAACACATTGTCCTCTTTGTGCACCTGATGAACCTGACGGAGATGACTCCAATCCTAATTTAGGTCCAATGGATGAATACGGATATTGTGCTGAAATTACTCCACTCGTTGAAAATATCACAAGCACTCAAACGTGAAATACAAATAAGACGATATGTAGAAATGTCTCTATTCAGTCAGGTGCAATTTTGACTATAACTGCTACTGCTACTGTATTACCTAACTATACAATAACCATCCAGAATGGAGGTAAATTAATTTTGGATGGTGGTATTATTGATGATGGAAATATAGTTGTACAAAACGGAAGCGAGATAGTCATAACAAACAATGGTAAGATATTATTAGGTAGTTATGATAATCTTGATATACAATTAGGAGCCATAATGAATAATACTTATGGAGAAATTTCAATAAAATAGGTAAAAAAATAAACACCCAAAAAGCAAATAAATCCACAGCAAGCAAAAATTAATTATTCAATGTTTTGCAATGGCTTTTATCGCTTTTTCTTATGGGTAGAGCGGTCACAGTACATTGTTTTTGTTCATTTAGAAAAATTCGCTAACTTAGACAGAAAAACAATGAACTGGACTTTGTTTTGTTTAGCAAACTCGTCTTGCAACTTGTGCCTGATAATGTTCGTGTTCCTCCAGCCGGAACTTTGCCGCCAGCTTCCTTCAGATTCTACCTCGCAATGAACACCCTTGCTCTTGGCTAATGGTTGCCAACTGCCAGCCCCCAGAACAGACTCTCACCGTCTATTTATGCGCCATGCATGCACTAACAAAAAGAGACTGTCTAAAACAGACAGTCTCTTTTTGTTGTGATTAATGTATGATGTTATATGGACTAAGCCAGTTTAACATTTACTGCATTTAATCCTTTTTTTCCTTCTTGAAGATCAAAAGTAACCTCATCGTTTTCCTTGATTTTGTCGATCAAACCAGATACGTGTACAAAGTACTCTTTTGAAGAATCTGCGTCTTTAATGAATCCAAATCCTTTTGATTCATTGAAAAATTTAACTGTTCCGTTGTTCATGTTATGAATTTATTTTAATGGCTGCAAGATATGATTAATTATTTTAAATTGGTTAATTTATTTAAAAAAAAATTATTTGCTGCCTTTTTTTATCTTTTCTTCCGCTTCTGCGTTAAGAGTTGCGGCTTTTTTTTGAGCCTCAGATTTTAATTTGGCAGCAGAAGTCTTAGCTAAAGCTTTCAATATCGGGTTATTGGCTTTTTCGATCAAAAGATTCCCTTCCTTTTCAGCAACTTCTATCAGCTTATCCCCCGCTGCCCTAGCCTCAATACGAATCTGTTCTGCCTCCTTTGTAATATCTTCTTTGGCTTTTGTCACCGTTTCTGCAGTATTTTTTCCGATAGTCTTCACCAACAATTTATCTGCCAAGCCAGTGACAGCTTGTTTAGCCAATGCACCTGCATCTAACCTAATCTTCGGATTTGAGAACGTCCCGGTAATGTTCCCATTCAAACTGGTCACCTCACCAAAGGCCAGGTTCTGAGGCAAGGACACCTTTACTGCATAATCAATGGTTTTATCCAAACCCGTATTTCCGGAGAAATTCAACTTGACATTGCCGACATTGACATCAAAAGGTGATGTATAAACCTTGCCATCCCTGATCTTAAATTGAACCTTCAAATCCTTGGAGGTTATCGTCTTGAGAGATTCCTTATTCAATGTTGTCGCTAAAAGATTGAGCACTTTGACATCAGAAATTTGAACGCCACTTGAATTTAGCAAACCACTGCCTTCGAATGTCTTGAGATCCGGATCCAGACTCTTGTTCAACGCAGTATTAAATTTCATCGTCATAGAATACGCACCTTCCATATTCTCGAATATTGGAGCCATTGATCTTACAGCATCAAAGGTTTTGAAAGTTTGTGAAAAAGAAACATTTTTCAAGTTCATGCCAAAATCCACCTTCGGTTTCTCAGGATTGACAGCTTCATAATAGCCATTAATGCCCATAGATCCGCCCAGTGCATTGGCCGACAGATTCTTGATCGTAACACGTCCGTCCTTGACAATCAGATTGGCTTGGACATCATTCATAATCAACTTACTGAACAGTAATCTCTTACCGGAAGCATTGAGACTGAGGCTCAGATTTTTCGGTATTTCAAAAGCCTGTATAGTTGTTGTCTCTTCCTTGGTCGTAGTGTCTTCTTTCATAAAATCATTGAGATTCAAATAAGAAGATGTCACATTAAGTGAACCGTCCAAGATATCATCCTTCAAAAAATAGCCCAACATATTGTGCAATTTACCGGTGGCCTGAATATCATTCTTACCGATCACCATGGAAAAAGCAGTCAATGCAACGTCTTTCGGGCTGAAAGTCATTGCTGCTTCTTTTACCATGACATCAGGAAAACCGGACGATTTATAACGAATGCCTTTGACGGTCAACTTACCATTCGCCTTAAATTTGTCATATTGCTTTTTGTCGAGGTAAGAAAGACGTCCTGCAGCAGAAAGGTTTGCTTCAATCACTCCCTTGAGGTCTGTTCCTTTATCGAGCGGATAAATTTGCCGAACCACCCCCAGATTGATGATTCCCTTTGCCGTGCCCTTCACATCCGGATCGCTCATGGGAGTTGCCACAGAGACTGTCAGGTCGAAGGGATTTTCTGCCATATTGAAATGGAATGCAGAAATATTCACCTTTGTATGATCTATGGAACCTCCAATACTTGAAATGTCCGCCTTGATATGAATATCCTTGACCGATTTTGGCAACGACGGATATTGGAACATACCATTGTCTACTGCTATATTCAGGCCAAAGGCCGGATAATTCTCCCCTTGCATCTTTCCTTTGACGAAGGCCTTGATTTTCAAATCACCAGAAGTCTTGATGGACTCAAAATCTTTCATATAAAGAACTGGAATCAACGATAGGAACTGTTTAAAGGTCACCTTGTCTGTATTGATTTTTAAGTCCATATCAATAGTGGATGTATCAGGCATCTGCACCCAACCGCCAAAAGATAGTTCCATGGCATTCAGCAGAATCTTGTTAGAACGAAAAGTATATTTACCCTGTTTAAAATCCGCATCCATGGCTATCTCTGTTTCCAGAGTCGCTTCACTTAACAAAGGCATTCCATCCATGGTAAAGGACACAGACTTGATGTGTGAAGTGGTGGACAACATGGTTATATCAGAGGCCAAATCTCCTTTCAGAATACCGACCCAGTCCTTCAATTCAGCTTTCATCTTTGATTCCCGGTCATCATAAACCACATTCGTATGCTTGATAACCACCTTTTTCATCTCAAAATGCATAGAGGCAGAAGTATCTTCATCAACAACCGATGTAACCGGCTTCATGATATCCCAGTTGGCACTACCATCAAGCAAAACTTTAGCCAAAACGTTTCCACGGTCAATTTCTATATTTTCGACAGAAATACCTTGATCTGTCAACAATCTTCCCAAGTTAATGGCCAGACTCACTTTTTTGGCACTGAACA
>JALNXZ010000242.1 GCA_023230125.1 Bacteroidales bacterium
TCCTTTGGTCACTTTGGTAACACGGTTAATAGCTACCAGTCTATCTTTCAACTCCAAATCATTGGTAGTCTTTACTCTATTCATTTGTCCTGCCATGATGATTAAAATTTTAATCCGCCGTTACGTGCGGCGTCAGCCACTTCTTTAACTCTACCGTGATACAAATATCCGTTACGGTCAAAAACCACACTATTGATACCTGCTTCCAAAGCATTCTTGGCAATAAATTCGCCTACTTTAGCGGCTTGTTCTTTTTTATTCATTTTCTCCTCAAATTTGAGGGAAGAAGCAGATGCCAAAGTCTTTCCGACTTTATCGTCAACGATTTGAACATAAATCTGCTTATTGCTTCTGAAAACGGTCATACGCGGAGTTTCAGGCGTACCGGAAATTTTACCACGAACCCGTTTTTTTATTTTAAGTCTCCTTAATAATTTCGATGTCATCTGATTAATTTTTAGCGTAAATTACTTCTTACCTGCTGATTTACCAGCTTTCCTACGAACGTCTTCGCCAACAAAACGTACCCCCTTGCCTTTATAAGGTTCCGGTTTACGAAAAGAGCGAATTTTAGCACATACTTGACCAATCAATTGCTTATCGCAGGACTCGAGAATGATCATCGGGTTTTTATTACGCTCTGATTTCGTTTCCACTTTAATTTCCATGGGCAACATCAAATAGATATTGTGTGTATAACCCAAAGCTAAATCGAGAATCTGACCATTGTTTTGTGCACGGTAACCTACACCAACCAGTTCCATTTCTTTATGGTAACCTTCAGATACTCCAACAACCATATTGTGGATCAGTGAACGGAATAAACCGTGCTGTGAACGAATCTCTTTATCATCATTCGGACGTGTAACAAACACTGTGTCATCCTTAACTTCTACAGTTATAGGACTGTTTACTGTTTGTTTGAGTTCCCCTTTGGGCCCCTTTACCGTTACGGTATTATTTGCATCAACCGTTACTGATACACCAGTCGGAATGCTAATGGGTAATTTTCCTATTCTAGACATGTTTCTTCCCTCCTCATTAATAGATGTAACACAATACTTCGCCGCCGAGTTTCAGGTCTTTGGCTTCCTTATCGGTCATCACACCTTTGGAGGTGGACAAAATCGCAATACCCAATCCGTTTAAAACGCGGGGCATGTCACGATAACCGACATACTGACGTAAACCGGGGGTAGAAACACGGGTTAATTTCTTGATAGAATTAACCTTGTTTACGGAATCATATTTCAAGGCAATTTTAATCGTACCTTGAGGGCCTTCATCCACAAACTTATAGTTCAGGATATAACCCTTGTTAAAAAGGATTTTTGTGATTTCCTTTTTCAAATTAGACGCCGGAACTTCAACAACTCTGTGTTTTGCCTTAATGGCGTTCCGCAGTCTGGTTAAATAATCTGCTATAGGATCAGTCATATTAAAAATTTAAATTAATCCGGACTACCCGGACAATATTTAACACTTGAGAAAAATCTTACCAACTTGCTTTGCGTACACCCGGTATCAAACCTTGTGATGCCATTTCACGAAATTGGATACGTGAAACTCCGAATTGGCGCATATAGCCTTTCGGACGACCTGTAATTTTGCAACGGTTGTGCAAACGTACAGGACAAGAGTTCTTCGGCAGGGCTTGAAGTGCTTCATAGTTACCATCTGCCTTGAGCTTAGTTCTCCTTTCGGCATACTTGGCAACCATGGCAGCACGTTTTACCTCACGGGCTTTCATTGATTCTTTTGCCATACTATCTTAGTCTTTTTTAATGTTTTTAAACGGCAAGCCGAATTCCTTCAGCAAAGCATAACCTTCTTCATCGGTTTGAGCCGAAGTCACAAAGGTAATATTCATCCCCAATAATTTCACGATATTATCGATGTTAATTTCCGGGAAAATGATTTGTTCTTCAATACCAAGGGTATAGTTACCACGTCCGTCAAATTTACTTTCGATACCTTTGAAGTCACGAATACGAGGTAAAGCAACACGAACCAAACGTTCCAAAAATTCATACATTTTCTCGCGACGTAGCGTAACCATCACACCGATAGGCATTTTCTTACGAAGCTTGAAATTAGAGATATCTTTTTTGGACATGGTTGCTACTGCTTTCTGACCGGTAATGGTGGTCAATTCTGTGATAGCTGTCTCAATGATTTTTTTGTCAGCAACAGCTATTCCTAAACCTTGATTGATAACAATCTTTTTTAGGACAGGTACTTGCATATTTGACTTATATCCGAATTCCTGGATCAATGCAGGAGCAATGCGTTCTGCATATTCTTTTTTAAGATTAGCGGTATTGGCCATTATTTAATTTCCTCCCCTGATTTTTTAGAAACACGTACTAACTTGCCTTCTGCATTTCTTGAACGTCCAACACGAGTCGGTTTACCTGACTTTGGATCAATCGGATTTAAATTTGAAATGTGAATGGCGGCTTCTTTCTTTACAATTCCTCCTTGAGGACTATTTGCATTAGGCTTGGTACTCTTTGAGACCATATTAACACCTTCAACGATAGCACGTTGTTTGCCTATTTGTACTTCGAGAACACGTCCGGTTTTACCCTTGTCTTCTCCAGTGTTTACATAGACGGTGTCGCCTTTTTTTATGTGTAATTTGCTCATTACTTTTGATTCATTCTAAGGGTTAAAGTACTTCAGGAGCCAAGGATACAATCTTCATATTGGTATTACGAAGTTCTCTGGCTACAGGACCGAAAATACGGCTACCGCGGATTTCACCTGCATTGTTCAAAAGCACACACGCATTATCATCAAAACGGATATAAGAACCATCGGCTCTTCTTATCTCTTTCTTTGTGCGAACAATAACGGCTTTAGAAACCGCTCCTTTTTTTATTTCGCTGGACGGGATGCAACTTTTTACAGCTACAACAATAATATCCCCAACCGAACCGTAACGACGTCCTGTGCCGCCTAAAACGCGAATACACAGTACTTCTTTTGCTCCGGAGTTGTCAGCTACTAATAGTCTTGATTCTGTTTGTATCATAATTACTTCGCTCTTTCGATTATTTCAACTAATCTCCATCTTTTGGTCTTACTCAACGGACGAGTTTCCATGATTTTTACAGTGTCACCAACGTTGCATTCATTTTTCTCATCATGAGCGTGATATTTTCTCGTAATACTGATGAATTTTCCGTAAATAGGATGTTTTTCCTTCCATTTTACAGCCACCGTGATGCTTTTATCCATCTTATTGCTGGTAACAAATCCAGCTTTTACTTTTCTTAAATTTCTGGTTTCCATCAGGCCTTATTTTTGTTGATTCAACTCTCTTTCGCGCAAAATGGTGTTCATACGCGCAATATCCCGACGTACAAATTTAATCTGAGCGGGATTG
>JALNXZ010000197.1 GCA_023230125.1 Bacteroidales bacterium
AGAACTGGACAAAACTTCTGAAGTAAAAGTACCTCTTAAGTTGCAAGCCGGATTGACAACGCAGCTTCCATCTGCTTTTATATACATGCTTTTTGGTCTATATGGCGACCGGTTGCCCAGTGAATTTTCTAATATTCCTTATGATTTACCGGATAATATGACCATTTAAATAGATAAAACGGACTGTTTGAATGCCTATAAACATAGAAATATAGAACATATTGCCACTGTTTGACATTGATGTTTGTATTAAATTGCTATGATTCAACACAATGATATTTTTCAAAAAAAATATTAAAAATTCATACAACTCCAAACTACACGCCCCGCTGAGAAAGCGCAATGCATTGCACGACCCGGATTTCTCGGGAAATATGACAGAACCCGTCCATCTCCCGTCCTTTTGCCTGAGTTTTTGAAGTAATATTTTCGCTTTATGGATACAATGAAAGGACTTCATGCACTTGATTGGGCAAGGGAACTATCCAAGCTGCCAGATGGGCACTTCACGATAGCTTTCTTCCATTACTCTCGTACAAGAAGGGAAGCTTCAGGTAAGTTAAAGATCATGGAACGGTGTACTCATAGGGCGCAGCTTCCAGACGAAAGATTTACCATCGACAGTGATAACTTCTTTCTATTCAATGATGAGAATGGCGACCCAAAAATGTGTTACAGGTGTCTGATACGATTCATGGGATTTCCAAATGATAACTTCAAATTGCACAAAATAAGTTGGATATGAATGATTACGAATCTCAAATGATAGGACAACTTGGATGTTATGTGGATGAGAAAAACGTCATCAACTTCCAGATGGGATCCAATCCGTTGAATGCGTTATACGATCCGGGGTTTACTGAAAAGCCACGTGCCATAGCACCACCACAGCGGTGGATCAACGTGAAAGGATACAACATTGCTATCCGTGGCATGAACAATGCACTGGTAGAAGAAATGGAGTTTGACATCAAGAGAAACAGGCTCTTGCCGCGCCTGTATGACAAACAGTTCCGGATGCTGTATGGCAATGGGCCACAGTTATACTTTAAAGAGTTCCAGAATGGTAAGATTATCAAACACTGGGTTGAATCAAAAGAAGTAACATCATGGCTTGAGAACTGGGAGAACAATGGTATGGAAACATCATGCACAGACTTCATCACAGGCGTTATCAAAAACTATTATTATTACCACGACTTCTTTGCAAAGATGCGTATGTCATACGGTGCAAGCATCGGGAGTATGCCTATTGCAGGTATCGAACTGGTTGAAAACAAATTCGCTCGTTTGGCTACAAATAAGACTAATGTGGCCACATCAACAACAACCTATAAGGATTTGAGATTTGCTGCTGTTGGCAATTGGCAATGGGGTGGAGTTGACTTCTCAATCTATCCGCGTTTTGAACTCAAAGACATCAATAATTATCGTTTTGCAGCGATATCACATCACCGGGACAAATCTGTTGGAGACTTCTATGGTTGTAACGAGACGCATGCCGGAACACTTGAGTATATCCGTGGTGCCAACCAGACGCCTACATACATCAACAGTTTTCTCCGGAACTCACTTGCAGCTAAAGTACATGTAATCATACCCGACTCCTGGGTTGAATCCAAGCGCAAACAGATAAAGGCCATTTGTGATGAGAATAAAAAGCGGGAAAAGGACGGAAAAGAGCTTCTAAAATACGCCAAGATTGAAGTTGGAACAGACTTTAAAGAGTCTTTTTTGATTGAATACATAAACGTCGAATTGAAAAAGTTGTCTTCTTATCTATCCGGAGCGGAAAACCAAGGTAAGGCATACGCAACCTACAGCTATAATGCAGGTCAAAATGGATCCGTCGAGCAACGCTGGAAAATTGAGAATGTGGACCTGAAATATAAGGAATACATTGAATCACTCATCACATACGATAAGCGTGCTGATGAAGTCATAACCAGTTCTGTGGGATTGGATTCTTCAATATCCAACATTAGTAAAGACGGCATTATCAGTAAATCCGGATCGGATGTTTATTACAATTACCTGTTGTACTTGCTCAATCTTACTCCGGATGATGAAAAATGCTCCGAGCCGCTCAATATCGCATTAAGAGTCAACTTTCCAAAATTATGGGCTATGGGATATCGCATAGGCTTCTATCGTGAAACACCATCACGCCAGGAAGATATAGCACCATCAAACCGTTTAAACAATCAACAGTCATGAGCTTAGTACTATCAGAATTATTTTCAGGGCTGGCAGATTTGAGGGAATTTGTGCCTGCAGTAGATGCCACTGCACGGTTTGACGAACTAAACAGCTCTGCCACATCTGCCAAAAAGCAAATATGCAATATCATTACCACTGCAATCTATGCAACGATTGTTGCTGAGACCGGTGATACAGAGCAAAAAACGGCATTGCGCAGCGCGCTGGCCAATGCAACTATGGAAAAGCAGGTAGTATTCGATGCGATCCGTAACAGGAAGGCCAACGTTGATGTATATAAGCATGAGCAGGAAGCCCAAAAACGTGGATACGCAGAAAATTATTACAACGCCATGGACACGCTACTGGAATTACTGGAATCAAACGAAGTATGGAAAGAAACATCCTTTTACACTCTAAAATCTGGATTGCAGATAAAAACAGCAGCCGAATTCAATAGCCTTTATCCAATTGACTCATCCTATCTTTTTTATTTCCGCTGTATCCCAATCATCGATAAAATACTTGATGAATCGTTGTCCGGATATTTCCAGACTGCAAATGATAAAAGCAGAGAGGACCTGATTAAAATGCTTCGACGCATATTGGCAGAATTGACCGTTGCATCGGCAATAGAACAATTTGACCCGATGGAATTACCGTTGAACCTAAGAAACCTCACCAGCGACTCAACAGCACAGCGGTCCGTCGATGCCGATCAGTCCAGACTGATGACCTTAGCCGGTAAACTGAAAATGCAGGCTCTTGAATCAATCAAGACGGTTGATACTCTATTGAATTCAACAGAAGAGACCAGTTTAGATACTGGAGAATCTTTTGATTATCCCAATGACCAAATACTATTACTGCCATGAGAGAGTATGTAGAATTTGAATGCCTGGGACATATTCATAAGATCCCAAATGCCTGGGAACTGTTAGAACCTTTGCAGTTCGCAAAACTATGCAGCTATATAGACCTGTTCGCTGCCGGTAAGATGACAGCAGGAATGGTTAAAGCCATGTATGTTTGTGACTTGATGGGTTGGAAAATCCAAAAAATTACGGATGAGAGTGCTATTTGCAATCTAATCGTATTGTCCGAAAACGTCACCTTCATTTTTAATATCGAATATCCGGAAGAAGTATCCTCCAGTTTGACCGATGCCGAAAAAGAACGATACAGGAAAATTTCTCCCGAGCATTCATCGGAAGCAATAGCCCGGTATCTTGCCGGATCTGAATACCGATTTGTGTTAGACTCTGTATTTTGCGCCCAGCTCATACCATTATTGCAAGTGGGCAAGATAAAGAGAGAAAGCTATAAAATATCAACGAAATTCGGGGCACTTACATGCAGCCTTACCGCATTGCAGTATCTGGAGGCAAAGGAAGTGGCCAGTGGTAGAATAGACCAGCTGCCGCTCCTGACATCTATCCTGTACCAATCTGGCATCTATCAGTCGGAAAAAGCGCAAAGCGAAGCTATGCTGTTTTCCAAACTACCGCAGAAGGTATTGCAGGCTGTTGCGGTCAATTTCATATCCTTCAATAACTATTTATTTCAGAAGACACCATTCAGCCTTCTGACGGCAGGAAGGGCACAAAACAATAGCTCTATATCCGTTGGAGCATTGGAAT
>JALNXZ010000198.1 GCA_023230125.1 Bacteroidales bacterium
GTGCCATGTACGGCGGATCGCGTGCATCGATCCTCATCAACACCCCTGGCGATGGTGCTGCCATAGCAGCAACCTTCGACGGCTATCCCATGAGCTTGCAGGGAAAGGCTGAGTCTGCCCTGGCAATGTCAGCCATTGCGTCCTTCATCGGCGGCTCCATCGCAACAGTATTCATGGCATTGATTGCTTTGCCCGTTGCCCGTTTCGCCCTCAGGTTTGGATCGGCAGAATACTTTCTTCTCTATGTCTTTGCCTTGAGTGCAACAGCCTCCATGTCTGATGGGAAAAGGCTCAAGGGCTTTATTTCTTTGATCATAGGCCTGATGGTCTCTACTGTAGGTATAGACCCGCAGTCAGGAGTCAATAGATTCAGTTTTGGTATACTTGAGTTACAGGGAGGGATCGACTTCCTCATCGTCATCATTGCAGTGTTTGCTTTTGGTGAAGTCCTGAAGAGCTTCAAGAACATCACAGACGGAACCAAAAAGATCCAGACCAAGTTTGGAAAGATATGGATTACCAAGGAAGAGTGGAAGCTCTCCATCTGGCCCATCATTCGCAGCACTCCCTTAGGCTTCTTTGTAGGAGTTCTTCCCGGAGCGGGGGCAACCATCGCTTCCTTGATGGCGTACAGCAATGAGAAGAGGTTTTCCAAGCATCCTGAGAAATTTGGTCATGGTGCCATCGAGGGTGTTGCCGCCCCTGAGTCTGCAAACAATGCAGCTTCAGTCGGGGCCTTGATCCCCATGCTTGCTCTTGGTGTCCCAGGATCGGGGACAACTGCTGTCATGATGGGCGCCATGCTGATGCTTGGTCTGCAACCAGGGCCAGCCCTGTTCCAGCAACAAAGCAACATAGTCTGGGCGATCATAGCAAGCATGTTTGTCGGAAATATCATCCTTGCCGTCATCAATATCCCTCTTGCAGGTGTTTTGGTTCGGGTATTGGCTGTACCTCCTCGAGTGTTGTATCCCATCGTATTGGGACTCACCTTTGTAGGGACCTACGCCATTGCATCATCTGTTGCAAGTTTCTACCTCCTGTTGGTGTTTGGTGTTTTCGGCTACTTCATGACCAAGGCCAGTTTTCCTATGAGCCCCTTCGTGTTGGCGGTCATTGTGGGAACCAGTATGGAGCAGTACTTTCGGCGTGCCTATAAGATTTCCAATGGTAGTATGAAGATTTTCGCAAGTTCTACCATTTGTATCATCCTTCTCATTCTGATTGCGGGGTCAATATTCCTGCCCTTTATCCAGAAAATATTCAAAAAATGGAAGAATCAGAGACAGGCGAAGGTTCAGGCCTAGGCTTGCGATTACACAGGAGGTGTATCTCATGGAGATAGTGACAACAGGCTTGGCAGGAACCATGGAATCGAGCGATATCATGGTTACCGTAAGCAAGCCTACAGGTGAGGGCATCACCATAGTATTGACCAGTTCCGTGTCAAAGCAGTTCGGCAAGCAGATCAGGGGCGTCATCCTTGAATGTGCCCATAATCTTGGAGTGGCATCTGCTGATATCAGTGCCGTCGACCAGGGGGCTCTTGACTGTGTCATCAAGGCTAGGGTGAAAACTGCCATCTATCGTGCCTGTCTCAGCACCGATTACAAGTGGGAGGCGTAGCATGCAGGAAAAACTCAGAAGAACGATGATGTTTGTTCCGGGGAACAACCCTGGGATGATCAAGGATGCGTATATCTATAACTGTGACTGCATCATGTTTGACCTGGAGGACAGCGTCTCTTATGCCCAGAAGGATGCTGCTCGGAGTCTTGTCTTTCACGCCCTCACCACCATTGACTATGGGGACAAGGAACTTGTCGTCAGGGTCAATGCATTGAATACCTCCATAGGCATTGATGACCTTGAGGCAATGGTCAGGGCCCACATCGATGTGATCAGGCTTCCAAAGACCGAGACTGCCCAAGATATTGTCTTTTGTGAAGAGCAGATCGAGAGGATTGAGAAGACTGTTGGTATTCCTGTTGGAACCACCAAGATGATGGCTGCCATAGAGAGTGCAGAAGGGGTGCTCAATGCCCCAGCCATTGCAAAGGCAAGCAAGCGTCTCATCGGCATAGCTTTAGGAGCTGAGGATTATGTGACTGACCTGAAGACAAACCGCTCCCCTGAGGGGATCGAGCTGTTGTTTGCAAGGAGCATGATCTTGCAGGCTGCACGCTCAGCAGGCATCTCCGCCCTTGATACGGTGTTTTCCGATGTCAACAATGAAGAGGGTCTTATCGCAGAGGCAAAACATATCAAACAGCTTGGTTTTGATGGCAAGTCTATCATCAATCCCAGGCAGATCCAGCCGATTATTGATGTATTCACTCCTACGCTCAAGGAGATTCAGAAGGCAAAGGCTGTAATGGAAGCCATAGCAGAAGCCAATAGAAGGGGATCAGGGGTTATCGCACTTAATGGGAAGATGATTGACCGTCCTATAGTGCTTCGGGCGGAGCGTGTGATCAGTCTGGCAAAAGCTGCCAAAATTATAAGCTAGGAGATGTGTGATGTCAAACTTTGACCTTACTGCAATTGCCCATATGGATGAGTTGAAGACTCAGACGCCTTTTGATACTGAGCATGTCTATAAGGAACTGAAGACCTGTCATGAACGTGAACTCAGCGACAATAAGATTGTTCCCTCGTTGCAGGACGCCATCAGGTTGTGCGGCCTCAAGGACGGGATGACCATTTCGTTCCATCATCACTTCCGTAATGGTGACTTTGTTGTCAATAAGGTTATGGCCGTGATAGCAGAGATGGGTTTCAAGGACCTTGTGCTTGCTCCGAGTTCTTTGACCGATATCCACAAGCCCTTGATCGAGCATATTAAAAATGGTGTGGTACGTCGCATAGAGACAAGCGGACTTCGAGGCGAGCTAGCAGAAGCAATCTCTCATGGCCTGATGGAGGTTCCTGTAGTCTTTCGTTCCCATGGAGGGCGTGCCGCGGTTATCGAGACTGGGCAGCTTCCCATAGACATCGCCTTTCTCGGAGCCCCCTCTTGCGACCCTTTGGGCAATGCGAACGGGTACTCCCGTGACAATGACAAGGGCATTGTCTGTGGTTCCTTGGGGTATGCAAAACTTGATGCCCAGTTTGCAAGGAAGGTGATTATCCTCACTGACAACATTGTACCTTTTCCCAATGTGCCCTTTGGCATATCTGAATCGGATGTTGACTACATTGTGGAAGTCGATGCCATCGGGGATCCTAATGGCATTATGAGCGGCGCTACACGGTATACCTCCAACCCCAAGGAGCTGATGATAGCCCAGAAAGTGGCCGAGGTAATCGATGCTACTGATTTCTTCCGTAATGGGTTTTCCTTGCAGATGGGTTCCGGCGGAGCAAGTCTTGCAACGGTTCGCTTCATGAAAGAGAAGATGTTAAAGAAGAAGATCAAGGCGAGCTTCGCTCTCGGGGGGATAACCGGTCAGATCGTACAGCTGCATGAAGAAGGTCTCATTAAGAAAATCCTTGATGTCCAGTCCTTTGACCTTGAGGCTGCACGTTCTCTGAAGGATAATCGCTTCCACCAGCAGATATCCGCTTCCTACTATGCAAGCCCCAACAACAAGGGCTCTGCTGTGAACCAGTTGGATTTTGTGGTTCTCTCAGCCCTTGAGATTGATATTGATTTTAATGTAAATGTCCTTACTGGATCTGATGGGGTCATCAGGGGTGCTATCGGAGGGCATTGTGATACTGCTGCAGGTGCTTCTGTTGCGATTATAACCTGTCCGCTAACCCGAGGACGTATCCCTACAATTGTGGATAGGGTTAATACTATCGTCACCCCTGGA
>JALNXZ010000199.1 GCA_023230125.1 Bacteroidales bacterium
GGCTCGCCAAAAAAGCCGCCGTAGAACGTGAGATATTTCAAACGCAAGCGTGTGACAGGGGAAAATCTCTTAAATGAGCCATGACAGAAAAGGTCACAAGCCCAGCCGCGACAACGCGAGACTAGGCGGAATATCATGTCAGATACAGAGAATAAGCAAATAACAGCAGTCTGCACCGACTGCGGGCATACGTGGAAACCTCGAAATACAGCCACGACCGACTCACGCCGCAAATGCTCAAAATGCGGATCAGAAAACATCGATATCAAAATAGATGAATACCCGGCGGTAAAATCCGAGACCCCGCCAACCCCTGAAAACATCGCCAAACTCATCAACACTCCTCCGGCGGAGAATCCCCCGGAAGAAAAACAGAACAATCAGACAGCGAAAACAGACGGCGCCGCAGCTGCAGAAAACGCCATTGCCAAAACATACCCGTTCCCAAACATCCACCCGGTTGCCTGGTTCATCATACTCGCCGGTCTAATCGGATTCGGAGCGATCCTCTATTTTCGCAGAATCCGTATCCGGCAACGCAAAGCTGCACATTCAAAAACTCAGCGCAGCAATCCGGAAAAAACGGAACAAAACCCTCCCGTAACCAAAGGGCCGGGAATCAGGGGGTTATAACCATGTCATTAATAGAATCAACACTCCTCAAAGCTATCCCTCCCGAACTCCTCCAACTCGCCTCAGTAGTCGGCGAATGGTTTGCCAACAGCGGATACAAGGATTCACTCAACGCAACGGGAACAACCGGACTCAATCACCTGATCATAAACATCGAAGGAAGTCCGCACATTGTTACGTTTGCCATATCTCGCCCTGACGCAGAAGATTTAGCACAAATCAACGCCATTCTTACCGGCGTCATGGCAAACAAACAAAATAGTCCGGAGAGTGAGGAATAATGGAAACGGGAAAAGATATAACCTCTGCTTTCACAAAACCGAAACTCACCCCCGGAACTATCATAGCCGGCGCCGGATCTCCGGATCAGAAGCAGGAAACAGAACAGCCTCCGGAAACAAAGACAGATCACCCCATCACGCAGTTTCTTGACTTCGCCGTTAACCTGGCCGTCCCACTGTGCCAACACAACGGACTCGAACCCCCTGCAGTTGACACGTACCAATCCTTTACTCGTAACGCTGTCAACGAAGCAGCATGGGAATACATGCCCTGCACAGAAGGCGGAGAACTCCCAAAATGGGTAGTGCTCATCATTGCCATCGTCGGAATGATCCTCGTATTTGCGCCGACAACCATCTCTCTTCTACAGAAAAAAACAGAAGCCGCCGAACTAGCCGCAGCTGAAGAACAGCAAGACGAAGATCCGGAACCTCCCCGGAACTATCCAGAACCCTCCCCCGAGATCCAGCCGGTCGAAATGCAGCCAGCCAACCAAACCCCCGAAACTGCAATAGTTGGATTATGACATTTGCCGAAACAGTCGCCCCATCCTTATCCGGACATGTCCTTGTCGCCGCTCCAACTGGTGGCGGCAAATCCTACCTCGTCGGGGCCCTCATCGAACAACTCGACCACGCCAAAAAACCGTATGTCATCCTCGATACCAAAAGCCAGAACCATATCGGGCTTTGGGTCGGCAAAAACCGACTCAAAAAACTCCATCTTTTTCGTTGTTTCCCCGACACGGATCTCACCATCGACGACTACAAAAAAATGCTTCGGGAAAATCCCCGTCTCCTCTGCATACCCACTACCGACACCGAAATAGATCATCTCATCGAAGAATACAAAAAAATCCTCAAAGCAGTCCAAAACCTGAAACTGCCCAGGCACGTCATAGTTGAGGAAACACACCATTACTGCAGATCTCCGCAAAAGGCCATACCTGAAATCGAATGGATCGTCAGAGAAGGCCGCGGATATAAAATCTGGCTCTGGTCCATCACTCAACGGATCCAAAGCTTTCCCAAAGATGTCTGGGCTAACGGCATGTGGACATATATCATGCACATGCGGATCCGTCACGATGTAGATTATTTTGATGACGCTCTACCCGATGGAGAAGACTTCCGGATCGTGAACGAAGAGCTCAAA
Organism: Bacteroidales bacterium; assembly: GCA_023230125.1. Classification (GTDB taxonomy): domain Bacteria; phylum Bacteroidota; class Bacteroidia; order Bacteroidales; family UBA1402; genus UBA8389. Next base: position 2,071 of record JALNXZ010000199.1, read on the forward strand.
CTGCATGATGTACTGCAGCTCGACCAAATCAGCGGGAAATATCAGATCATCAAAGCCGCTGAAGTAACCCGTAAAACTCAACACTTTGGATAAATATGAAATATATTACACTTTTTGTTAAAGAAAATCCCGATAACTGCCCTATGAAAGATGGCAGCATCTTATATGCTAAATGTCAATATGATCAATCAATCGACTGCACCGCTGCAGACGGGATGAGGTAAGAAAAAATGACACAGGAAAAGCGTAAACTCTACGACAAAATAAGCATCTCCGGAGATGTATTATACGCTTTGGACGTGCTCAAGCAACAAATATCAGCTCAAGATCCCAGTCACAAAAAAGTATCATACAACACTGCAATAAAGCACCTCCTAAACCAACAAAGAGCAGATTAAGCCCCAAATTGTTCCAAAATCAATATAATTCAGAAAGCCAAAGAAAGAATAGTGTCAGGTCAATAAAATACTATATATCTGCAGGTAACCGGCCATATCCGAAACACCAATGACAATAAATCCTGACACAACCCTCCCCTTTTTTGTTCCATAATCTATTTTTCCCAAGATAAACTAAATAATCATAAACAGAAAATGAAAAAGGAGTATAAAATGAGCACTAAAACAAAAATAGGTAACTCAGGAAGAGGCACGTATCTTATCTGGGACCATGCTTTAAAATCAGGGTACATTGTTGGTTATGTGAAAAACGACGCTGGACTTTCCGCGGATCCTAAAGTTTACAAGACATACAGTACAAATCGTGGAACATATGTTAATGTTGCGGGTCTAGGAAGATGTTATTTAAAATAATCAACCCCTTGTTTTTTATTGTTCTGTCGCACACATAATGGCATGGACATTTTAATTACAACCGAACATGCATCATCAAGTTACAATCAACCAGTAGCAGTAATCGAGGGTATTGCATACGGTAAGATGGACCTAATTGAAACCGAATCAGGATTGAAAACTGTACAATCTTTCTTAAAATCAATCCCGCGAAATATAATAAAAGGCAGCGAAAAAGATATCGCCAAATTCTTAAATTAACTTCAATCATTTGTTCCATAATCTATTTTTTATCCTACCTGTAATCAATTCCCAAGGCGAAATATCGCCGAAGGATACAATAAACATGCTCGATATCATCAGCGACAATGTAATGATCGTGCTCGTAATGGGTATCATCACGCTTACTCTTACCTGCCTTCCAATCATCCTCAACTACCTCAAGGAAGAACGCAAGGAAAAACAGGCAGAAATCGAAAGAAAGAGAGAATCTGAGGCCCGCCGTAACCGGGAAGAAGACATCTCGACGCTTCTTGGCAATGTCCTTAAGACGGATACTGTTATGGACTATGTCATGTCCCGCGGAAGCAACAAAGAAGGCAATGAACGGGAACCAAATGGATCAAACTACGATAAGGTAGTCGAACTCGTCAAAGCAACCAGCAACAAAGAATAGAACAACTCAATTTGTTCCATAATCTATTTTTTATCCTACCTGTAATCAATTCCCAAGGCGAAATATCGCCGAAGGATACAATAAAATGAATATCGCAAATATCCCGACCGTCTTTTTAAAGTCTGTCGTTAAAAACGGCAAGATCGTTGTGCCTATCGTAGGTGCCGGCATTCTTGCCCTCGGAATTGTTGAAATCGTGAACGAAGTTAGAAAGTGAGGTCTCAATCATGGCATATAATACCCTGAAAACCTCATCGGATACAATCACGCTCATCAAAC
>JALNXZ010000200.1 GCA_023230125.1 Bacteroidales bacterium
CCCATGATTCAGAACGGAAAATTTGCCAAAAAATTAAGGGAGGCTCATGGAATTCAAAATAAAAGCAGAGAAGGATTATTTATCATCATGGGATATCCGTCCATCAAATTCACAAAGTCCATCACTCGGACTTTTGCTTCTGTAGATAGGATTTAATCATGGTGACATGAAAATATTTCATAGGACACTTTTCATTTCAATTTTGAGAATCAGGTTTTTTTCTCCACGCATTAATAGGATGGTGAGCGGATTTCTGGAACTGGCCTCGAAATAATTTCTAAGCACATTGATGTTTGTATTAAGAACACTAGCTTCATTGACTTGAATAATTCTGTCTCCAATTTGCACTCCTGCAAGATCAGCAGGTGATCCTTCCCTGATATGGCTGATTTCCGGAAAAGGAATGGCTGGATCCTCTTGTATCATTTCAATACCTGCGATGTTGTATGTGAAAGGCTTCTTGAATTTCCAGTTAGGTTTGACATAAAGCATATTCCTTTTCTGGTCAAAAATCATATTAAATCGACTCAGGATCTGACTACCAATAGTTCCTTCACGTTCAGATGAGAGTATGGCTCCGGTAATGGATGCCGAATCAGGAAAATGAACAATGGGATGATTTAGGACATGTCCGCCTAGATTGATCATGTATATGCGTCCCATATAACCTTCAATTTCTCCGTTCAGACCTTGTCCGATATAACTTCGGATTTTCTTTTCCGGCAATTTGATGGGATGAACTCCTGTTGAACGAAACCAAGCTGTCAGTTCAGCACCGGTGTCTAAAAGCATTTTGGAATACCTGGTACTCCAGTCTGCTTCAGTAACAGGTATTGTAACAAACATCTTATTTCCTTCAAGGATCATGGGAATGCCTGTAAACCCTTTGGGTGCATCAAAAGATTCATTTTTGTAAAAAGTGATGCGTTGATTGTTGTAGTCGATTTTTACAATATTTCCATCAAAAAGGTTTGCTCCGAGGATACCGTTAATTTTTGTACCGACATGTTTTGACAAACTGAAAATATCTTCTTCCAGTAAATAAACCGTTTGGTTTATAAGTTTCATTTTGCCTGCCTGAAAGATATTTCCATAACTGGTATATGCCAAAATGCCTTCATCTGGTCCAAGTCCTTTTATTTTTGTTTTCCCTATATAATTTAAGGTAAGAGAGTCTTCCGCATCGAGTTCTGTGATGATGGTGGTATTGACACCTGAATCCAGAATAAGGTTGAGCTTTGTGGAAGTGTTGATGTTGACTTCAACAACAATAAAACTACCCACCACATGAAATGGAACTGAGGCGATCTTTTTTAAGCCGTTTGCAGTAGAAATACTGGTCGGAAAAAAAATGAGAATCATATAAAGATATATTCGTCTCATCGTTTTGACAAATAGTTGTCGGTAAATTTATTGAAAAATAGTGAAAAAGCAATTGGTTAATTTGAGAAGAATTTTTAAAAAGATAAATTCACAATTAATTGTTCCAATCATACAATTTTGATTTAATTCCTTATATTTGGTGTGATTAGGTAGCCATTTAAATATTTATACGTATGAAAAACTATCTTAAAATCATGATGGCCGGCTTCGTTGGCCTTTTTGTCTTTAGCTCTTGTGCCGGCATTCCCAAGGGAGCTGTAGCTGTAAGGCCCTTTGATGTGGGTAAGTATCTTGGGAAATGGTACGAAATTGCAAGGATGGATTTTCGTTTTGAGCGTGGTTTAAATCATACGACGGCCAATTATTCCTTGAATGAGGATGGTAGTATTCGTGTCGTAAATCGCGGTTATCTTGCAGAAAAGAAACAATGGAAAGAGGCCGTTGGAAAAGCAAAATCGATAGGACGTTCTAATGAGGCCAGACTGAAAGTTTCCTTTTTTGTACCATTTTATGGCAATTACAATGTCATTGCATTGGATGATCAATATCAGTATGCGCTGATAGCCGGCAAAAACCTTGATTATTTGTGGATTCTCTCCCGTAAGAAAACGATTCCTGAGAAAGTCTGTCAAGAATATCTAGAATTGGCTAAAGGGTTGGGTTTTGATACCGAAGCTCTTATATGGGTCGAACAAGACAAAAAATGAGAATAAGGTTGCTTTATATAGAGCCTTCTTCTCAACTGTTTTTCAGGTTTTGTAAAACCATCTGCCATGTTTCCATCTTTTTTTCAAAAGGAAGGGTGTATGCCGGACTGGTTGATGGAAGGGTTATTAAATTGATTCCATCCATGATTCTTAGATGTCGGTGAAAAAGTTTCTCAGCTGTTTTTCCGTTGAAAATGATGCTATGGATGGTTGGATGAGCGGTTAGTAAATCTTCAATGTGGTTCGGCTCTTCTTCCCGGATATTGCTGTCTGCACTGCCTGGACGAATGCAGGTGTGGCAGACATCCCAAAGTGCCAGATTCATGTTGATGATCAGTTGTTTCTTGATCTGATAATCCGTGGGGCAATCCATGTCGTTTATGGTTGACAAAATTTTCCAAAAGACATTTCTCGGGTGAGCGTAGTATTGGCTCTCCTGCAGTGAAATGACACTAGGCATGGTGCCAAGGATCAGGATTTTTGGATGAGTAGCAATGATGGGAGGAAAGCTGACTATCTGCTTTGGCACTTGAACTGGGTTTGATGGAGGAACAAATATAAGAATTCTTTAAATTTTAAAAGAATAATTATAAGCCAGACCAACTATATATTTCCCGTATGCATCTTCCGATTCGAGTTCTTTATTTAGGACTCCGAAGGCTTCTATATGGTTGTGTTTATTGATTTTGTAATTAAAAGAAAATTTATATCTCAGATTGTCAAAGACTTTTCCGTCAGGCTTATTGAGCTGATAAAACGATTCGATGGAAAAAGCAGGTGTAATCTTACAATTTGGAACATTGTATTTTATTTGCAGACGATTGCGCCAAGACCGTTCAGGGTTCATTTTATAATGATCGATGGTGTCTCCTCTTAATCGATTCCTGATATTTGTAAGAATTTGTAAACATTTGATAAAGGTATAAATGAAAATTTCCGTTAGATTGTAATTGTTTGGGATTAATTTTTAAATTTGAAAACATCATTTAACATCAGAAATGTCATTAACTGAATCTGACTCATTTATTCATTTGGCATATTATCAAGAATGTCTTTCTGGTAATGCAGTCCGTTGTCTCCTTTGTCCGCACCACTGTGTAATTCAAGAGGGGAGGATTGGAAGATGTCACGCAAGAATAAACAGAAGGGGGAAACTGTATACTTTGGGCTATGGAAATCCATGTTCGCTTGCGGTAGATCCTATAGAAAAGAAGCCACTTTTTCACTTTTTACCTGGAAGAAAAATTCTCTCAATGGCCATGGCCGGCTGCAATTTCAGATGCCTTAATTGTCAAAATTGGGAAATATCACAAAGTTCACCGGACGATTTCAAGAAATATGATTTGACACCTGAAGAGGTCTTAAATCTGGCGGAAGAACACCATGTTGATTGTATTGCGTTTACTTATACAGAACCCACTGTTTTTTACGAGTATGTTTTTGATGTTTCAAAAGTAGCTCGCGATAGAGGCTTTAAGACAGTTATGGTTTCAAACGGATATATCAATAAGAAGCCTTTACTCGAACTTTGTCCTTATCTGGATGCTGTCAATGTTGATTTGAAATGTATCAGAGATGACATTTATCGCAGTCTTTCCGGAGGACACCTTCAACCTGTGATTGATACCCTGAAAATCTTAAAAGCCCAAGGCGTATGGCTCGAAATAACCAATCTGTTGGTGCCTGGAATCTCAGACCGTTCGGATATG
>JALNXZ010000201.1 GCA_023230125.1 Bacteroidales bacterium
TTTTTTTGATTTTACAAGGAATGTCGGGTTTTTTTCTTATCCTTGTCAACAACAGAAACCCTAATTTTGGATGGCTTTGGATTTAATTTATTTTTGCCAATGATTATTCATCTAAAAGACATAAAATATGAAAAAGCTTACGACTTTAGTATTGATTGTTCTCTTGTTTGCAAGCAGTGCCCATGCGCAGTTGCGATTTGGTATAAAATGCGGGGCGAATGCATCGAGTCTCTCAACAACATCCAGCATTATTGATCAAGTGAAGGCGGCGACCAGTTATCAGGCGGGTGTGTTGATGCAATTGAAATTGGGAGGATTTGCCCTTCAACCTGAATTATTGTACAGTGTAAAAGGCGGGGATCTGAGGAATGCAAATCTGAGCCCTCAGCTTGCAGCTTTGACTCAAAATGCGGACGAGATCAAATACAAGACGCAAAATATTGATATACCAGTAAATTTTCAGTTTGGAAGAAGTTTTGGCCCTGCGCGCATTTATGCACAAATCGGCCCTTATGTTTCTTTCCAGCTTGGAGCTGCACTCAACGGAGATGTTAAGCTGTATGATACCGTTGATGAAACGCTTGAATTCAACAAATACGATTGGGGTATCGGTCTCGGAGTAGGTGCTGAACTACTGGGATTTCAATTTTCATTCAAATATGACTTTGGGATGAACGAAGTCGGTAAGGAAACAGAAATCGCCGATATCAATGTGAATCCATTCAACGAGATGAAGAACAGAAACCTGAATATATCACTGGCTTATTTGTTTTAAGGATCAATTCAACAGATCAAGCAATTCTTCCGGCTTGTCAATGATGGTTTTTGCGCCGTTTTCCAACAATTCTTCTCTGGTACGGAAGCCCCAGGTCACCCCGACGGGATACATTCCGCCGGCAATGGCGGTTTTCATGTCCACACTGGTATCACCTACATAGAGGATTTCTTCCGGAGAGATGCCAAGTGTTTTGCTGACCATGAGTACTCCGGTCGGATCCGGTTTGCGTGGAATAAGGTCTTTAGCTCCAAGTATGTAATCAAAAGACCACTGAAACAATAATTTGTCAGCGATCTTTCTAGTAAGAACATCCGCCTTGTTGGATAGGATGGCCAGTTTTAGTTTCCGCCCTTTCAAAGTATCCAGCAACTCAGGAATACCGCGGTAAAGTGCAGTCTTTTGCAAGCAATTTTTTTCGTAGTCCTTCAGTAGGTCGGCGTAAAGTTCGGTGATGTTTTCTTCCGTTCTTTGTTCCTCTGAAAGTGTGCGTACAACCAGATTCTTGAGCCCTTTTCCTACGAAATAACGATAGGAGGCACAATCGTAGGTAGGAAAGCCTTTGGCAGCCAAGACGCGGTTCATGGAGTCTGCGATGTCCTGAAGAGAGTTGATGAGCGTTCCGTCCAGGTCGAATATGACTGCTTTAAAGCACTTTCTATCTTGATTCATTCAGTGGGTATTTGTTTAATGATGCAAAGGTAAGATAAAAATATTTTGCCTGACTGAGCTTTTTCCTGTAAATTTGCGGCGATTTCAAGAAGAAGATCAGATATATTTATAAAAAGGGAATTTTATGAACAAAATTGTACGGAAGACCGATTTTTCAGATTTGGTGGTGCGGTTTGAAATTGAAGCTCCAAGAATAGCAAAAGCCCGTAAAGCAGGACACTTTGTCATAGTCAGGGTTTCTGAAAAAGGGGAAAGGATACCATTTACCATTGCTGAAGCTGATGTGGAGAAAGGCACGATTACCTTGGTTGTGCAACGTGTAGGTGCCAGTTCAAAAAAACTTTGCGCCTTAAATGAAGGAGATTATATCCTGGATGTCGTTGGCCCTCTGGGTAAAGCAACACATATCGAAAAATTTGGGACTGTGGTTTGTGCCGGTGGCGGTGTGGGAGTGGCTCCGCTTTTACCCATCGTACAAGCCATGAAAAAAGCCGGAAACCGCGTGATTGTGGTTTTGGCTGCCCGCAATAAAGATCTGATTATTTTGGAAGACGAAATGCGTGCAAGTTCAGATGAAGTGATTCTGATGACTGATGATGGCTCATCCGGTAAAAAAGGTTTGGTGACCAACGGTATTGAAGAAGTCATTCAACGTGAAAAGGTGGATTTTTGTGTAACCATCGGTCCTGCCATTATGATGAAGTTTGTTTCTATTTTGACTAAGAAATATAATGTCCCTACTGTCGCATCCCTCAATACCATCATGGTGGACGGAACCGGTATGTGTGGTGCTTGTCGGGTAAGTGTAGGCGGACAAACCAAATTCGTATGTGTGGATGGCCCCGAATTTGATGCACATCAGGTGGATTTTGATGAGATGATACAACGTCTCAAGGCCTATCGGGAGGAGGAACAGGAAGATATAAAAAAATTAGAATTATGACAAGAGAAGATATCATTGCAGAACAACGCAATCAGGAATGGCGTGACACTTTGCGCAAGAGTATGAAAGCCAAGGAGCGTACCGATCTTCCGCGTGTTCACATGAATGAACTGGATGCAGACTATCGTAGTCACAACAAGGAAGAAGTTAATCAGGGACTTCGTAAAGAACAGGCATTGCAGGAATCCAAACGTTGTTTGGATTGTATAAACCCTACTTGTATAACGGGTTGTCCGGTGGAAATCAATATTCCTGGTTTTATTAAAAATATTGAAAGAGGTGAATTTCTTGAGGCTGCCAGGACTTTGAAGATGACCTCTGCCTTGCCGGCTGTCTGCGGTCGTGTATGCCCTCAGGAAAAGCAATGCGAGGCTCAGTGTTTCTATACTTTAAAACTAAAAAAAGAGGCTGTAGCCATCGGCCATCTGGAACGTTTTGCCGCCGATTATGAACGCGAAAGTGGGCAAATATCCATTCCTGAAATTGCTCCTTCCAACGGTAAGAAAATTGCCGTTGTAGGTTCAGGCCCTTCCGGCTTGTCTTTTGCAGGAGATATGGCAAAATTGGGATATACCGTGGTCGTTTTCGAAGCTTTACATGAAATTGGAGGTGTCTTAAAATATGGTATTCCCGAATTTCGTTTACCCAATCAGATTGTTGATGTTGAAATTAACAATTTGGAGAAGATGGGCGTCAAATTTGTCAAGGACTGTATCATTGGTAAGACCATTACAATGGCTGAGCTCAAAGAAGAAGGATTTGAGGGTGTATTTGTAGGGAGTGGTGCCGGTCTTCCAAATTTTATGAACATTCCGGGAGAAAACCTGATCAATGTCCTTTCATCCAATGAATATCTGACCCGTGTCAATTTGATGGATGCGGCAAATCCGGAAGCGGATACTCCTGTTCCTTTTGGTAAAAATGTGGCCATTATTGGTGGTGGAAACACGGCTATGGATTCAGTCCGTACTGCCAAACGTCTTGGTGCTGAACGTGCCATAATTGTTTACAGACGTTCTGAGGAAGAAATGCCAGCCCGATTGGAGGAAGTGAAACATGCCAAGGAAGAAGGTATTGAATTCAAGACCTTGCATAATCCCATCGAATATTTCGGTGATGAAAACGGGCGCGTCAAACAAATGAGACTTCAGAAAATGGAGTTGGGCGAACCTGATGCCTCTGGCCGCCGTAAACCAGTTGCCATCCCCGGTGCAACCGAATTGCTTGATGTTGATTTGGTAATTGTCAGTGTAGGCGTTTCCCCGAATCCTTTGATTCCGAGTTCTGTGTCCGGACTGGATGTCAGCAAAAAAGGAACCATCGTGGTCAACGAAAATATGCAATCTTCCATTCCGACTATTTTTGCCGGCGGAGATATCGTACGTGGCGGAGCTACCGTCATTCTT
>JALNXZ010000202.1 GCA_023230125.1 Bacteroidales bacterium
TAATCCATATCTTTGTTTCGTTGTTTTACGAAACACTAAATAGCTATAAAAAAACCTGTTTTACAAAGAAGGTCAGAAAAGAATGGCCAGATACGGAAAGACACTTTCCAATCCGGAACGTATCTTCATTTTGGATTATCTGGCCAAGCAGTTAGAGTATAAATAATAAATATCATTAGCAATGAGAATTTCAAAAAAGTGCGAAATGATGGTCACGTTATCAATAATGGTTTTGGTAATGACTTTTATTGTAACATTTGTAAGCGTGGCTGTTAATTCTGGATTCCATATTGGATTCCTTTTTAAATGGATGAAATCGTGGGGATTGGCCTTTGTAGTTGCGCTTCCGGTAGTGATGGGTGTTATGCCTGTAATTAAAAGAAATGTGGCAAAGTTAATTGTAAAATAGGTAAAATGGATTGGAAGAAAATTTTTAAAATTGTATTAGGTTTATTGGCATGGTTTGCACTATACCAAAACCTTCAATTGATAGCCGACTGGTTTATCGATTCGGCATTGGGTTTAGAAAAAGGTAAACACCTTACAGAAGCTTTACGGTTCTTTATTTTCGAGTTTCCAAAAGTATTGATGTTGCTAACATTGATTATCTTTTTCGTGGGTATTATCCGATCTTACTTTTCACCCGAACGTACTAGAAAAATCTTGGAAGGGAAATCAACCTTTACAGGCAACATTTTGGCATCCTTGTTGGGAATTGTAACACCTTTTTGCTCGTGTTCCGCCATTCCGTTGTTTTTGGGATTTGTGGAATCTGGTGTACCATTAGGAGTAACTTTTTCCTTCTTAATAGCTGCACCTATGATCAATGAAGTGGCTGTAATAATGTTATTTGGCTTATTCGGTTGGAAAGTGGCAGTCATCTATATTTTTACAGGTTTAATCATTGCCATCACTGCTGGTTGGGCTATTGGTAAGTTAAAATTGGAGAAATGGGTGGAGAAATGGGTCTATGAAAATAAACTTGGAAATAATGGAGAAGGCGAAGATGGCCTGAAATTTTCTGACAGAATAAAATTTGGCTTTGTCGCTGTCAGAGAAATAGTGAGCAAAGTTTGGGTTTATGTTGCTGTAGGTATTGCAGTAGGCGCAGGTGCACACGGCTATATCCCAGAAGATTTTATGGCGGCATTGATGGGCAAATCAGATTGGTATAGTGTGCCTTTGTCCGTACTGATTGGCGTTCCGTTGTATTCTAATGCAGCCGGAATTATTCCGATTGTTTCTGTTTTAATTGAAAAAGGAGCCTCACTGGGAACGTCTCTTGCCTTTATGATGTCGGTAATCGGACTTTCTTTGCCTGAAATGATTATTTTGAAAAAAGTATTAAAGATGCCTTTAATTTTAACTTTTATTGGAGTTGTAGCAATGGGGATTATGATTGTCGGATATTTGTTTAACTATTTGTTTTAAATGATTATAAGAAATTGAGCAATGATAGAAATTCGAATTTTAGGTTCAGGCTGTACAAATTGTCAAAAGCTGGCTAATAGAAGCTGCTAAGTAATACTCCCCTTATCTAAATCTCCAGCTTTTTAAATTCAGGTTCATTCAACAGGTATAAACACCATAAAAACACAACCAATACCTGAAGGATTATCCTCTACACGTATTTTCCCGCCATGCGCCTCAACGATCGATTTCACGTATGTCAAGCCGAGACCAAACCCGGTCTGTCTTTTGGTTTGAGAGGAATTCACACGGTAGAATTTGTCAAATATGTACTTTTTATCATGATCTGAAATGCCATATCCATTATCTTTCAGACAAAGCTCTATACCTTTTTCCGCATCACGCACCATCACTTCAATATCCACCGGATTATCCGAATATTTGATGGCATTTTCCATCAAGTTGTCCATAACATTCGAAAAATGCAACTTGTCCATATTCCAGACTTGATGTATTGTATTTGACACCACACTCAGGTTGATTACTTTATCTTTACGGGATGCGTATTTCATTTTCAGATTTTCTAAAAAGGGTTCAATTGCAACAAGCTCTTTATTAAGAAAAATACGCTCCGGGTCATTGTTGCTTATCCGTTGAATCCGATCGGTGTATGCAGTCAGCTTCCTGAGTTCCAGGATACTGTCATTGACATAGGAGTCCACTTTATCCATATCTTTTTTTTCAAGATAGAAAGGAATTAAATCCATCATTGAGCTGGCATTGGTTATGGGTCGCTTAAACTCATGAATCATTGCATTGACAAAATCCTGACGCATTTGCTCTATTTTTTGCTGTCGGAAAAAAGATAGGATCAGGTAAAAAAGACAATAGCACGAAATAAATATCAAAAGGATGGAAAGAAATAACTGCATTGCCATTCTCTTAAAAATCGTTCTTGGCGAACTCTCGACATAAGTCTTGACACCAATCGTGTTCAATATGTCGATTGGCACAACATCTGTTGAAATCATAAATCTTTTTGCAATAGTCTTGGGCTTGTTGTGCTTAATAATCTGATGGGTCTTTAAATCGATGTACTCCACATAAGTGTTTCTAATAGGAAACCCTTTTCTTTTTAAAAGTTTATACATATAATTATTCAGGATATCCAAATCTATTGGCGAACTTTTATGTAAAAGATACTGCATGATCTTTGCACTGTATCTTGAATCGTTTTTGTTGTATTCCACCCAAAATGTTGAATCTTCGGTATGAACCTCACGTCGAACAATTTCACTTGTGTCTTTCTTTTTAACATTAACAACGTTGAACGAGAAGATTCTTGGACCATCCAACTGCTCCAGACGTTCTGAATACTCCATAAATATTGCATCCTCCAGGCTGGCATCAACAGCAAGAACCAACTCTTGTTGATAAGACTTGTACATATTACGCATCCAAAAAAGCTGGTTAATAATAATTGCTATAAACGTAACAGTGGCAACTATAATAAGTATTCTGGTATTTATCTTCATTAAAGGATATTTTTCATGTTATTTTCTACAAAAATACAGAATTGATTAAGGATTGATGTTCAATTAATATAAAAAATACCACTTTATTTACATAAAAATAAAATCAAATACCAAATTTAAAACATATTTAAAATCATGAATAAAAAAGTTGGCTTAATTATCTTACTTTTTATTGCATCATGCAGCATCGGGATACGATTAAATCGAGAAAACGACCAGGCAGATTTAACATTAGCCGTAATTGAAGCACTTGCTGACTCCGAAAACGACAATACAGAATGTGTTCTAGTTGGTAGTGTTGATTGTCCAAAAAGTAAAGAAAAAGTATTGTATTATTATTAAGATTCATGCATAAAACAATACAAATATTAGGATTTGTATGTTCGTTCTTTTTGACAAATTGCAACAACAATTTTTCATCAATAGACAACTGCTGGACAATCAATATTAAATCTGAAAGCAGGATTATAAAAGGTGTCTACATGCGATATCCTTTTCGGGTTCGTCTTGTCGATTCCATTTTGTACATCATGGATCTTCACGGAGCCGAAAACATTTGCCATGCATTTTCCTATCCCCAAATGGAACATATCAACTCTTATGGAAAATTAGGTAAAGGTCCAAATGAGTTTCTGGATTCCGAAAATATTTGTTTTGACCAACAGGAACAATTATGGGTTCTTGATGCAAATCGGCAGAAATTAGTACAAATCAAACAGGGTATCATTCATACAGAAATAGACCTGAATGACAAGCTTATTCGAACGCTCGATTTTACACTTTATGATGATTCAACATTTTTGGTAC
>JALNXZ010000203.1 GCA_023230125.1 Bacteroidales bacterium
ACCTTCACGTAGCAGATTGACCCCGACCAATACGTCGAAAATTCCAAGGCGCAGGTTTTCCATGATTTTGACTCTATCCAGCGTTTCAACATCCGAATGGATGTAACTGCACCTGGTACCCAGATTCTCCATATAGGAGGTCAGCTCTTCCGCCATCCGTTTTGTCAGGGTTGTAACCAGTACGCGCTCGTTCTTTTCGGCACGGATGCGTATTTCTTCCATGAGGTCATCAACCTGATTTTTACTTGTTCTAACTTCAATTTTAGGGTCTAAAAGTCCTGTAGGTCTGATAACTTGTTCTATGACGATACCTTCTGATTTTTCCAGCTCGTAATCACCCGGTGTGGCACTGACGTAGATAATCTGTTTTGGAATGCTTTCGAATTCGTCAAAACTGAGCGGTCTGTTATCAATAGCTGCAGGCAGGCGAAATCCGTATTCGACCAGGTTCTGCTTTCTTGCATGGTCGCCGCCCCACATGGCTCTGAGCTGAGGTAAGCTGACATGGCTTTCATCGATGACCATCAGAAAATCTTTGGGGAAGAAATCCAATAGGCAAAACGGTTTTTCTCCAGGTTTTCGCCCGTCAAAATAGCGGGAATAGTTTTCAATTCCCGAGCAATGTCCAAGTTCACGGATCATCTCTACATCGTAGTTGACTCGTTCGTAAAGGCGTTTTGCCTCGTATGCTTTTCCGATGGATTTAAAAAAATCAACTTGTTTGTCCAGATCTATCAAGATTTCCTCAATAGCTTGTTGCGTACGTTCTTTGCTGGCAACAAAAAGATTGGCTGGAAAAATTCTGAAGTTGTTATATTTACTGATGGTCCTGCCGCTCAAGGGCTCAATATCCTCTATGGTATCTATCTCGTTACCCCAGAAAATGACTCGGAGAATGGTGTCTGTATAAGCCAGAAAAATGTCTACCGTATCTCCTTTGACACGAAAATTTCCCCGGTTCAATTCCACTTCATTTCTTGAATACAAGCTATCCACGAGTTGGCGCAAAAAGACGTTGCGGTCAAGTTTTTGTCCGCAATGGATATCGATGAGGGTTTTATTAAAATCTTCCGGATTTCCGATACCGTATATGCAAGAAACGGAGGAAACGACAATGACATCTTGCCTGCCAGAAAGCAGGGCAGAAGTGGCAGAAAGTCTCAATTTCTCGATTTCCTCATTGATTGCAAGGTCTTTCTCGATGTAAGTGTCAGTGACTGGTAGATATGCTTCAGGTTGATAATAATCGTAATAGGAAACATAATACTCCACTGCATTATTTGGGAAGAAACTCTTAAACTCTCCATATAACTGAGCAGCCAAGGTCTTGTTGTGACTCAGCACAAGCGTGGGATGTTGAATTTTCTGGACCACATTGGCTATGGTAAATGTCTTTCCTGAGCCGGTTACGCCAAGCAATGTCTGGAATGGTACTCCTTCTCTGATACCTTCAGTAAGTTGCTGAATGGCCTCAGGTTGGTCTCCTGTCGGTCGATAATTGGAAATGAGTTCAAACATCAAATGGTTATCTTTTGTGGTTTGCAAAATTACAAATAAACATATAAATGAGGTTATTAATTTCAAAATATTGCTTTTCTTTGCATTGCTGAAAAATTGGAGTATATGATTTGGAATGAAAGTTATGAATGCATGGGACGCGAAGAAATGCGTGAAGTGCAAAACAAACGTCTACGGACGACCGTAGAGCACGTTTATCACAATTCGCCTTTCTATAGGGCAAAAATGCAGGAATTAGGCATTACACCAATGGATATTGAGACCATTGATGATTTAGTTAAGTTGCCTTTTACTACAAAAACGGATTTAAGAGATCAGTATCCTTTTGGTTTGTTTTCTGTGCCCATGTCTGAGATTGTGCGGCTTCACGCTTCTTCTGGTACAACAGGTAAGTCTGTGGTTGCCGGTTATACGCGAAAAGATTTGAGTACTTGGTCAGAAGTCATAGCACGTACATTTACATCCGGCGGTTGTTCGCGCAATGATATTTTTCAGATTGCATATGGCTATGGATTATTCACCGGAGGCCTTGGTGCTCATTATGGTGCAGAAAATATCGGGGCATCTGTCATTCCGATTTCTGCTGGTAATACAGAAAAACAAATACAGCTGATGACCGATTTCGGCTCGACTGCATTGTGTTGTACGCCTTCTTATGCCTTATATTTGGGCGAGGCCATTGAGGATATGGGCATTAAGGATAAACTCAAATTGAGGGTTGGATTTTTTGGTGCTGAACCTTGGACTGAAGCGATGCGCCTTGAAATAGAAAAGAAACTGAACATTAAAGCATACGACATTTTTGGTTTGACAGAAGTGATTGGCCCTGGAGTATCTTATGAATGTTATGCGCAAAAGGGTATGCACATCAATGAAGATCATTTTTTACCGGAAATCATCAATCCAAAAACCCTTGAACCTGTCGCTTCCGGTGAAGTGGGAGAGTTGGTCTTTACAACGATAACCAAAGAGGGTATGCCGGTCATACGTTATCGAACCAAGGATTTGACCAGATTGATGTATGAACCATGTTCCTGTGGTCGTACATCTGTGCGTATGCATAAGATTATGGGCCGCAGTGATGATATGCTGATTATTCGTGGGGTTAATGTATTTCCTACTCAAATTGAAAGTGTTCTGATGGAATTTGGTGAAACTGCGCCACATTATCATTTATATGTGGACAGAGAGAACAATACGGATACTTTTGACGTTCATGTAGAAGTTCGTCCAGAAAACTTCACCGACGATATGAGTTCCATGCTTAATCTGCGGAAACGGATTGAAGCACGCATCCAAAGTGTGGTTGGTATCCATGCTAGTGTCAAATTGGTTGAACCACGTTCTATAGAACGTTCTATAGGTAAGGCTCAACGTGTAACTGATAAACGTAACCTTTACAAAGAATAGGATATGCCAACAATTATCAAACAATTATCCATTTTCCTGGAAAACAAGACGGGACGTCTTACTGAGGTAACAAGATTATTAGGTAAGTCCGGGATAAACCTAACAGCTTTCAGTATGTCCGAATCGTCAGATTTTGGTATTATGAGGGTTGTTCTGTCGGATCCGGAAACGGCTCAAAACCTTTTGATTAGCCATGGCTTTACCGTGACTTTGTCTGATGTGGTTTGTTTGTTTGTCCCCAATACTCCTGGTACATTGTCAGAAGCATTGTTGATTTTGTCTGAACACAATGTATCTGTAGAGTATATGTATGCTTTCGCCATGGATGATATGGCGCGGGTGATTATTCGTCCAAGTAATATTGACCGTTGTGTGGAAGTCCTTCAGAAATCCAATCTAAAGTTGGCGAAAGCAAGTGACATATACTATTTTTAAGTGTGTCTGTCGGCGAAAATGGTCATTTTACTTGAATCTTAGGCAATTTCAGTTAAAAATGGTTGTTTCTTTTCGGTTATTGGGTGGGAAATATTACCTTTGTGCGTCTTTTAATATGTTTAAAAGACTTGAATTGTCTATCCTATGAAGATGAGATTTCTTATGTTTGTACTGTTGGGTATTAGCCTGGTTTCCTGCTCTGATTATCAGAAGCTGCTCAAAAGTGCTGATTATGAATTGAAGTGGACGAAAGCCAATGAGTATTATGAGCAGAAAGATTATTCGAAAGCTATATATTTACTCGAAGAGCTTCAACCTATTCATAAGGGTACTGATAGGGCAGAGCAAACACTTTTCATGTTAGCGAATGCTTATTATAACAGCAAG
>JALNXZ010000204.1 GCA_023230125.1 Bacteroidales bacterium
ATAAATTAAAAGCTCTTTGATTGACACCTGTTCCATAAAGCCATCTTTCTATGATTGTAGAATTGGCCGTATTGGCACTTGCTTTTATCCAAGCAGAAAGGGTAATGGCACTTGTTATGGTATTCAAACTTGTGGAGCTTGGAATATTGACATAATTATTAGTGAAATCTAATGCACTGCCTATTTTGCCGGTTACCCAAGTGGGCGAATTTGTTAATGTTCCGGTATTTCCATGGTTTGAATAATCAGTAGCAACATCACCCTCATTTTCATTAAGCTTCCAGTCGGCAATAAGACTGTTCAGATTTCTGTCGATAACAAGTGTATCCACCACTTTTTCTGACCAATAACCTCTATCATCTCTTACTCTGAAAGTGATGACGTGGGTGCCTGTTTTCAATCCAGAAAAGTCTGTATTTTCAGATGTACTGAAAATGCCATAAATATCCGAACGCCATTCGTAAGCGGCAACAGTTCCGTCAGCATCAGTACCTGAACCTCTGAAAGAGACTACAGAACCATGTGTTGCCGGGTTTGGAGTGATGCCCTCTATGACAGCTATAGGAAGAATGTTAGGAGTCAGATTACTGACAAATTCATTCTTGCCGATATCCGGACTTCCGTCAAAATAATACAAGGGATTTTCCAAATCGTGAACCATCGACACCGCAGGCATATCTTTATCAGTGCTGGCAGGTGCTATTTCTTCTGTTCCCACATTTCTGTATGCCTCCGCAGTCACGTTATATTGGACATCAAGAGCCGGATCTTCTGTTATTCCTGTCCCCTGCGGTATATTACTATGTTGAAACGTTGAGTTATACCATCCATTGTTAGATAACACATGAAATTTACCTGCATTAGCATCTCCAACTCTTACCCACGTGTTAATAAATGCATTGTTACATATATAAGAATCATAGAACCTTGAATAATTATTACTAGAATCATAAAAATTAATTTGCGTATCTACAAACGTATTATTAAATATAGCCCATACATTACCAGGGTCATCGCAACCATGGTCATTATTACTACTTTGATATATAGCTGTGACCATATTATTACCTACAAACAAGTTGCGATATATCATATAGTACTGGTTTTTAGCTCTTGATCCGGTGAAAGAATTGATACCGGCTGCTTCGTCTTCGTTATTATTGTTAATACCACCACCGCCAAGAACATTAAAGAAATTGCAGTTACGAAGAGTTACACCACCCCTTCTTATACTGAACGACCATCCGTTTGCATTATTACGAAATGTTACTCCATCAAAAATGTGTCCGGTTCCACCGGAAGCATAACAGCCATGAGTACCCCAACCGGGAGGGACTTTGCCTGTATTCGTTATTGAACCCCCGATGTATGAAAACCGATCACCTGCAGGATCAGAAAGCAAAATACCGTCCTGATCCATTTGGTCAATGATTGTATTCTCAAAAGTGATATCAGTTGCTGTACGAATGGTAATAGCAACTCCTTGAATACCATTGTGCAGGTACAAATTCTTAAATTTAAGAAATTTTACAGGATTAGCACTATCATTATTGGTCCTTACTTGAATAGTATGATTTGCACATTCAAAATTTAAAAACTCAACATACTGGGTATTGGAAAGAGTAATGCCACTTATAATTGCACGATCGCTATTAGGCCCAATACCCATCAAAACAATCGGCGCAACCTGAGAGCCATTACCGGGATCGTACATAATCTGGTCGGTAAATGTTCCGTAAAATCTTACAGTATCACCGGGATTAAATGTCAGACTGTTCACTTTTTGCATCGTCGCCCACGGTCTGTCGGGTGAAGTCCCCGGATTAGAATCACTTCTGTACTGAGCTGTTGATGAAACATAATAATTTGTTGCCATTCCTAACATGGCAAAAAACAAACAAATCGCCAAAACTGTAATTCTTTTCATTTTAATTTTTATTTTTCTCGTTTCCGGAAAACTCTTTTTACAATTTGATAAATATTTTTCTTTTATATAGGAAATAGCAGATATACCATACCATCGCAGCTACAGCCGTGATTGTTACCATATCAATGACAATATCGTTACTCCAACTAAAAAGCCGATACGTAAATGGCCTGGCTATACGATTGAGTAGTTGCCTACCTCCCAAACTGGTGAATAGATAAATGAAAATGGGATTCATACCGACAATGGCAAAAAATAATCCAACCTTTTTAAAATCCATCATATCAATAAGCCAATAAGAAAAAGCCATAGCCAACACACACCATCCACCACTAAAAATGACAAACGAGCTGGTACTGATACGTTCAATCATCGGAATATACAAGCCTAAAACATAACCGGCTATTACTCCGGATAGTCCTGCCAAAATCATGATCGATAACTTTTTCTTTTGTGACCGGTCAGTCATCAGCAATTTACCGATAATCAAACCCCAAATGATATGAGCGCAGGTAGGGATGGCATTAAATGTCACCCAATGATATGGATGTAAATGACCTACTGTGACCATATCAAACCATGAACCGAAATTATGATCAGGAGTATACGGCATATTATACCCTTCAACAGGCCAGAAATGGTAAAGAAGATCTGATACCAAAATCAGGGCAAAAGATACTAACAATTGCCATTTTACATTTTTTTGTATCAACAAAAAAGCAATGACATAGACAAATGATAGTTGGGGCAAAATATTGGTAAGAAAATATGTTTTGTCTTTAGCTCCAAGCATGAATCCAAGTACAAGCAACCAGAAGGAACGCTTCAATGCATGAATAAATGATTTTTTCCAGCTATCGCCTTTGGCCAATCGTTTAGTAAGAGAAAAAGGCATTGCAACACCAACAATAAACATAAAGAACGGTTGGATAAGATCCCAGAAATAAATTTCAAACCATACGCCATGATCAGCATGTTTATTCAGTAATTCAATCAAAGCACCGCCTTTACCTTCTTCAACGAGTCCGTTGAAGAAGGTTCCAATCCCTGATACAAGAATGAACATCACTAAACCACGAAAGAAATCTATAGACAGTACCCTATCCTGCTCTTTACTTAATTGAATTGTTGTATCCATACTTAAATTAATCGTTTAGTAATTTAAAAGATTTTGTTTTCATGAATATCCTAGATTATATTTTTAGGTTATACATCAACCGATGTACAACCTAAAAAAGCGAATCAAGTGTTTAAAAATGATCTATTTCTTCAAGATCCGATACATTTTTATGTTCCCGTTGATAACAATCTTACAGAGATATAATCCATCGGCTAAGTTACTTGCGTTCCATTCAGCACTGTGTTTTCCAGCACTACTCTGATTTTCATCAACAAGTCTTTTAATTAATTGACCATAAAGATTATAAATTTCTACCATTACTTTTCCATTTACCGGTACATTATAATCTATGGTAATGCTTGAAGAGAACGGATTTGGATAACATCTCGCACTAAAGGTATTTGAAACTTCTTCTACGGATAAAGGAACATCATTATACAAATCTTTTACTTCACTTGAAGTTAATGCCTCACTGAAAATTTTCACTTCGTCTATAGCACCTTTAAATGGCTTCTCCCAAAGAGTTGCCTTTGATTGCCATTTTCCGATATGAACATCCCCTGTTGGAACAACTATGGTTGAAAATCCGGCAGATTCACTTGTACTTAGATCTCCGTTAATGTATATTTTCATCGTTGTTTCATCGAACGTAGCAGTGATATGAGTCCATACATCTCTGGTTATAGTGTCTGTCGT
>JALNXZ010000205.1 GCA_023230125.1 Bacteroidales bacterium
TCGCGATCTACGAAATAATTGTCAAGCGAAATGGACACCGGCTTAAGTCCAAGCACCATCAGTTGTATGGAAAGACGTTTGGCGAAGGTGGTCTTTCCTGAAGAAGAAGGACCTGAAATCAGCACCATCTTCACTTTTCCTCTCTGATAGATGGCATCGGCTATCTGAGCCATTTTCTTTTCCTGCAGAGATTCGGAGATATTAATCAGGTTGGTCGATTCTCCCCTAAGGCAAGCTTTATTCAAATTTCCCACATTGGATAAACCCATGATCATGTTCCAGTTTAAATATTCAGTGAACACACCAAAAAGCTTTTCCTGAGGAACGATAGTCTGCAATTCTACAGGATTATCCCGGTTGGGTATCTGAAGAATAAATCCGTCAAAATAAGGCGAGATGTCAAAAAGGGAAATGGCTCCAGATGAAATAGCCAAAGCACCATAATAATAATCAATGTGCCAGCCCATCTTCCAATATCCACTGTAAATGGAGCCTTTGGTTGTCAATAAATCAACAATATCAGTTCTTCCACGTTCCCGGAACATCTCAATGACGACAGATGTCTCTTCTTCAATATACTCGATGGAATTATCTGCCAGAATCAGTTCTCTCATCCGTTCTTTTAATGTAGCCAAATCTCTCGGCGTTATTGGTCTTCCCAATAACAATTCACAAAAGTATCCTTTTGATACTGAATGTTCCAGACGGAAAACACTTCCGGGATACAGTTCATTAACAGCAGCTGACAAAAGAAATGTCAAGGTTCTCACATACGCTCTCATTCCTGAGCTGCTGTGAATATTAATGAATTCTATTTGTTTCGGATTGTAAATTTCATAACTCAGGCTGACGGTCTTGTTATTTACACTTGCTGCAATAGCTTGCGGAACTATATCTGCCGCCATGTGTTCATAGACTTCCTTCACACTTGTTCCCATCGGAAACAGTCCATACTCACCAGTATTCTTACAAAAAACACGAATCGTTTTTCCCATAGTCGGTTATATTGACATTTCAAGGCTCTAATTTACTCATTTTTATATCTTACTGCGCATGTAACAACTTCATTAGCTCCTTGTTTTTTGCTAAAATACATTAATCAAGCCTCACATTCCTCTTAGTAAGGTTTTTTAATGGATTTTAGGTGTAAATCTCTAATATTTCTATTACTTTTGCCTCACTTTTGAAAATTCTTAACTATAAAACAAAACATTTTGAAATGAAAAAAATTAGTATTCTTTTTACTGTTGCCATGCTGGTTATCAGCATGAGTTTTGCTTCTTGCAGCAAGACCTCAGGTAGCAAAATGAAAACCGCTGTTGATAGCCTAAGCTATGCATACGGTGTCGGAATGGGTTCAAACATTG
This sequence comes from Bacteroidales bacterium, assembly GCA_023230125.1. Lineage (GTDB taxonomy): Bacteria > Bacteroidota > Bacteroidia > Bacteroidales > UBA1402 > UBA8389. Next base: position 1,368 of record JALNXZ010000205.1, read on the forward strand.
CTCAGAGCTTGGATCAGTTTCCAGCTAAGCTCAATGTAGATCTCTTTATTGCTGTTTTTGAAAAAGCTTTGAAAAATGACACTGCAAAATTAGCAATTTCTCCAGCAGATGCATATTTGGTTTTCCAACGTTGTTTGGCTTCCGCTCAGGCAGAAGCTTCTGTTAAAATAAAAGCAGAATATACAAAATTCCTTGAGAAAAACGGTAAAAAAGAAGGTGTAAAAACCACCGCTTCAGGATTGCAATACCAAGTGATCAAAGAAGGAACAGGTGTAAAACCTGCCGATTCTTCCGTTGTAAGTGTAAACTATCATGGTACATTATTGGATGGTACTGTTTTTGACAGCTCTATCGAACGCGGTACTCCTGCACAATTCCCATTAAACCGTGTCATCAAAGGATGGACAGAAGGTATTCAACTGATGAGTGTCGGTGCAAAATATAAATTCTGGATTCCTTCTGATTTGGCTTACGGTGACATTGGTGCCGGTGGAAAAATCAAACCAGGTGAACTTCTTATATTCGAAGTTGAATTGTTGAAGATTCTTGATGCAAAAGAAGCAGCAGCAACAATGCAACAATAAAATTCCATAAAGAAACTTGAAGGCGGTCAGCTCAAAATGATGAATTGACCGCTTTTTTGTGTCAAAATGAAAAGAAATTCATTTATTTGAATACTTTTTTCTACCAAAATTGTTCAATTTGAAAAAAAACCTTTTCTTTGCAATTACTAAATCGTCTTACGATGAACACATCCTATCCTGCTGAAAAAATTGATAGTCTGGACCGTCAGATCCTTGAGATTATCACAAAGAACGCACGCGTTCCGTTTAAAGATGTTGCCGCAGAATGCGGTGTATCCCGCGCAGCCATTCATCAGCGTGTACAAAGGTTGATTGACCTGAATGTCATTACCGGTTCAGGTTACACCATCAATCCCAAGGCTCTTGGATATCAGACATGCACCTATATTGGGGTCAAACTTGAAAAAGGCTCCATGTATAAAGAAGTTATTCCTTCTCTGGAAAAGATCCCTGAGATCATCGAATGTCACTTCTGCACCGGACCGTATACGATACTGGTCAAACTTCATTGCCGCGACAACGAGCACCTGATGGATCTGTTGAACCGTAAAATACAGGAAATACCGGGTGTTACAGCGACTGAAACGCTGATTTCACTGGAGCAAAGCATTAAGAGACATATTCCGATTGAAATATAATAGTTGAGGTTGCCTATTTGAGCAACCTCCATTTATTAAAGAATCTTTTCAACATAATCTTTATCCTTCACCAGTTGTGCAGTCAATGCCTCCAAATCCGGAAAAGTTATTTCTTGCCTGAATCTCCGGACAAATTCCACACTGAGTTCTTTGGCATACAGGCTTCCTTCAAAATTCAATAGATGAACCTCTATGCTGATATCTGAGTCCGCATGTAATGTCGGACGTCTGCCGATGTCAAGCATTCCTTTATATCGTTTACCTTCCACTTCAACCCATACCGCATAAACTCCCGGAGCAGGTATCAGTTTATTCGGATCAGTCGGAGAGATATTGGCCGTCGGAAATCCCATGGTGCGTCCTATCTGATGTCCGCCAACCACTGTTCCTTTTAGCCTGTACCTGTAGCCCAGAAAAGCATTGGCTTCCTCCATTTTTCCAACAAGCAAACAACGACGTATCAAGGAAGAGCTGATTGTTTCGTATTCGGAAGACTTGAACTTTCCGACGGCGTCCTTAAACAAATAAGGTTTTGCCTGTAACACCTCCATACCAAGCTCCTTCCCATATTTTTGATAGTCTTCAAAACCATCTGACCTATTGTTGCCGAAACGATGATCAAAACCGATGACAAGGACTTTCACATGCAACTCCTGTTTAAGGACTTCATCCATGAATGTTCTGGCAGAAAGGCCGGCCAGATCCGTATCAAAAGATAACGTATGTACATAATCGACACCTGTCTTTACAAGCCTTTCTTCCTTTTCCTTTTGACCCGTCAGCAACTGGGGACAAAAATTAGAACGAAGAACCGTGCGTGGATGTGGCCAAAAGCTCACAACCATCGATTCCAATCCTTTTTCCCGGGCAATCTGTTTGGTCTCTTCAATCAAGAACTGATGTCCGCGGTGCACCCCATCAAAAAAGCCTAAGGTAGCTACACATGCTTCAGGTTGTAGAAGTTTACCTGTGAAATCTTCGAATGGCAGAGGTTGATAAGTGCTCATACCCAATTCAGATGCTGTCCTGCAGTTTGCACGGCTATCATCAATAAAAAGGGTTTCTTTCGGTTTAATACCGGCATCCTTTATCACATACTCAAAAATAGGTTTACCTGGTTTTGAAAGTCTTATTTCAAAAGA
>JALNXZ010000206.1 GCA_023230125.1 Bacteroidales bacterium
TTCGCTAGCGACCATAAAAATGTCAACACCAGCATCATTACATGCTTTTACGACAGAAGAGCTGCTGTCATTGTCCAGTCCAATCATCAGAATTGCATCAACACCCTTCGAAAGTAATGTTTCACAGTTGTTCATTTGCTTGGCAACATCAAGATCGCTGCTCGTCCATTCAACCGTAACCTTATGTCCGATTTTAGCTTCAAAATCCGGTGATTCCACCACATTTTTGAAAGTTTTGAAGGCAAGATAACAGTTTTCATCTGCATCCGATGTATTAATGACGCCAACTTTATAGGTTTTCGTCTTCTGTGCACCATTTTCACTTGTACCGTTTGCAAAGCAAAAGGTACAACCAACAAGCAACAAAACTAATACGACAACAATCTTTTTGTTCATATTTCACTCCTTTATGAACTTTATTAATTCTTTTTCTTGTTTCGGATATTTACATCAATGATAACGGCAATAGCAATGATGACTCCTTGTACAATCTGCTGATAATAGGAATTGACATTATTAATCGTCATGATGTTAGTTAGAAATCCAATAATCAGGGCTCCTGCAACTGTTCCATAAATATTACCGACGCCTCCAGACATACTGGTTCCTCCAAGAATAACCGCAGTAATCGCACTGAATTCCAATCCTTCTCCACCGGTAGGCTGTCCGGAGTTCACTCGGGCCATCAAGATAACACCACCAAGTCCGGCCATCATCCCGCCAAACGCAAATGCTTTCATCTTTATTGCATCCACATTGATGCCAGAAGCTTTGGCCGCATTTGCGTTTCCTCCTGCAGCATAAATGTATCTTCCCGTACGCAATCTATTCAAAAGCAACCAAGTAAAGAAAATGCAAACTAACCAAATGAGAATTGGAACTGGCATGGGCCCAACGTACCCTTGCCCATACCATACAAAACCTTTCAATCCGGAAAAGGGTTTGGCATCAGTAAGTGCAAGAATCGCACCACGAGCAATTAGTTGCGTTGCAAGAGTCATGATAAATGAGGGGATACGAAATTTTGTTATTACGAAACCATTCAGAAATCCAATGGCTGTACCTAAGACAATTCCAACAAGACCAGCAAGAAAAACATTACCAGTTTTAGCCATGGTCATTGCCCCAAGACAACCAGCAAAGGCAGCGACAGATCCTGGTGACAAATCTACCTCACCACAAATCAGAACTAGTAAAGACCCACAAGCAACAATTCCAATGGTAGAGTTCTGTCTTACCACATTCATTATGTTTCTTGGTCGCAAAAAAACATTGCTACAAAAACTACCTACAACAAGAGTTACAAGCAAAATAAAGAAAATCCCGAATTTTCCAAAAAAATCATATTTATTCTTTTCTTTTTCCAGTCTCTTCATTTTTTAATTCCTTTTAACGATAAAGTCATAATTTTCTCTTGAGTCATTTCTTCTCCGGTAAGAATCCCCGTTATCCTTCCTTCTGCCATAACAGCAATGCGGTCACAAACACCTATCAGCTCAAGCATTTCTGAGGAAATCATGATGACGGCAACTCCCAAATGGGCAAGTTGTTGGATGATTGCATAAATCTCATACTTTGCCATGACATCAATACCTCTCGTTGGCTCATCCATAATCAAGACTTGGGGATCGTGGAGCAACCAACGGCAGACAACTACCTTTTGTTGATTTCCTCCGCTCAGAGTATTGACTGTTGTTGTGATTGACGGGGTTTTGACTTTCAATTGATTGATTTCTTTTGAAACTCCATCAACTTCCTTTTTTTTACTTATCAATCCATGTTCAAGGTATTTAGTAAGGTTTGGAAGTGAAACATTCTCCATTACAGACCGACATAAAACCAAACCTTCGCCTTTCCTATCTTCTGGTACCATCATGATGCCAGCATTAATTGCATCTGATACGCATTTTATTTGTAAAGGCCTGCTCTTGAATTCAAGAGTTCCTTTTTCATGTCCATCAAGGCCAAAAACAGCACGAAACAGTTCAGTCCTCCCAGCTCCGATTAGTCCTGAAACACCTAGTATCTCCCCTTTCCGTACTTCAAGATTTATATCTTTAAATTTCTTTTCATTTGAGAAATCCTTAATTCTAAGAATGACGTCCCCAGGGTTTGAAAGATGCGGCGGATATATTTCCTTCATTTCTCGTCCGACCATCTGCTTGATAATCTCTTCTTTTGTAAGGGACGAAACGGAATTGGTAGAAATCAAAAACCCATCCCTAAGAATTGAAGCAAAATCTCCAATTGCAAATATTTCGTCAAGTTTGTGAGTAATATAAATTACAGCGGTTCCGACCATTTTAAGTTTTCTTATTTGCTTAAATAGAACTGCTACTTCAGAATCCGAAAGTGATGAAGTCGGTTCGTCCATGATGATTAGTTTTGCATTTTTTGAAACCGCCTTCATGATTTCAACAATCTGCATATCGGAAATGGATAGAGTTCTCATCAAAGCATGGGAATTGTAATGAAAACCAAGAGAAGCAATGAGTTTGTTCGCTTTCTCATAGAGCTCATTCCATTTAATTACCCTGCCTTCAGTTCCAAGATAGATATTCTCTGCAATAGAAAGATCTAGAATGGGACTAAGTTCCTGATGAATTGTAGCCACACCAAAATCAAGCATGTTTCGAGGAGTATGCGTCACTACTTCTTTTCCGTTGAAATAAACCTTTCCCTCGTCTGCTGTATAGAGACCATTAATAATATTAATCAATGTTGACTTTCCTGCACCGTTTTCTCCCACAAGAACGTGGACAGTACCTTTCTTGACACAAAGATTCACATCAGATAAAGCCTGAACACCAGGGAATGCTTTGGATACATGAGACAGTTCTAGAATATTTTCTTCTTGCATTCTCAACTTCCTTTAAACGTGCCCGGACACGTTTTTGAATAAAATTAAATACTTATTGCCATTTACAAACAATATTTCGTTACAATCGATAAATTTGTATAATTTAATTGCATATTAGGTACTTGGCCATAAGCAAGATATCTAGTCAATAACTGTACTCCATCATACCCTTGTTTGAACGGTTCTTGGGTAATAGTGGCATCAACAACGCCATCCAATAAAGCCTGACGTACTTCTGCAATTAAATCATACACGAAAAAATAGATGTGGTGCCGAAGATTTGCAGCACGATAGGCCTGAATAGCACCGGCAATACCTGCGCCCAAGACGCAGATAGCATCAAAATCTTCCTGATGCCTCAACAATTTGGTCACTTGATCATAAGAACAATCATCCCTTCCCTCGTTTTCGATTTCCGAAACAATCCGTATATTGGAGAAATCCTTGGATAATGTATTTATCATTCCTTTATATCTTCTAGCAACGGCAAGATTACTTTCTTCTCCCTTTATAACTGCTAAATTCAGTATCGAGCCTTTCGCTATAACTCCAAGTAAACCAGCCATAACAAATCCACTTTTTGTATGATGGCTTCCGACGTATGCAATACGTTCAGTACCAGCAATGTCTGTATTAATTGTTACGAACTTAATCCCCTGTTTACTGAGCAGATTGATTTTCATGCGTATTGACTCATTATTAACCGGAGTCAACACAATGCCCTTCACTCCAGCATTGACCATCTCATCAATCACTTCACTCTGCTCGACTTCATCATATCTCTCCATAACCCGGACACAATTGGTAACACCAAAAGACGAAAACTCGGAAAGTGCTTTTCTCACACCAGCAAGCACATCGCCA
>JALNXZ010000009.1 GCA_023230125.1 Bacteroidales bacterium
GTGCTGAAATCAGAAGGGGCTATTCACGGTTACAGGGATTCTTCGGTGCTCAATTGATTGGCGGTTATGAATGTCAAAATACATCCTACTCTTATGGAAACGACATCACAGCTAACAACAACATGCCGACTCAAGGTTATTCTTCAACTCCGACATATAATATTGGCAACAATTCCAGATTACTCGAGACAAATGTTTCGGGTGGCAAGGATTTCCTGATTGGGTTGGGTGGTTTTGTCGGTGTTGAATACTTTATTCTTCCTAAAATGGCCATCGGGGGCGAAGTAGCACTCAGTGTGCTGCTTGTTTATGGTGGACAGCAATCAGAAAAAAGCGAACGTTTCAACAATGTTGATGGCCTGTTAGAACAGAATACCCGTTTATTTAGTGAAGGGACCAATAGTACCACACTTAACACACACAATTTCGGGAATTCTTTCTATGTCGCGTTTTATTTTTGATTGAATCAAATTACTACAGATCTTCTTTCGGCGACGAGACATCATATGTCTTTCTGTTTTTGAGAGCCTTCTTAATACCTTTCGTAACAATCAATTCCATGGTGGTATAGCAATTGAATACAGGATGGCAGCCATCTTTGCTCAATTCCGGTGACAAACCTCCTGCATCATTCACAAGCGGCGTATAATAATCAACAAAGGTCATCTTGTTTTTGCATGCGTAATCCTTAATCATCGCATTCAAGTGTTTGACATCCTCTGAGGGTTGAATATCAGGTCTCCACCCAAATTGATTACAGGGTAATACGGAACACAGTATCACCTTTATTTTATGGTATCTTGCCAATTCACTCATTGAAATGATATTGGACAATACATTCTCAAGTTTGATAGACCCGTTGTTCTGTGCAATATCATTTATTCCTGCTAGAATCACCACTGCTTTCGGATTCAGTTCAACAACATCTTTTCTGAAACGGGCCAGCATCTCAACTGTTGTCTGGCCACTGATGCCACGACCGGCAAAATTGTTATTCTTAAAAAAAGGCTCGTCAAGTTTATACCAGTTGTCTGTGATGGAATTTCCCATAAAAACCACGTCAGGGAATGTTGTAATCTCTGCATTTTGTTTTTCATATCGGCCATATTGAGCCCAGTCCTTGTTTTGTGCGAATGTGGTGGTTGCTACAAAAACTATTGCAATCATTAAAATTGGTTTTTTCATTTGAATATCATTTAATTTTTGTTCGATTGCAAAAAAGCGAACCTTTTCGGATTCGCTTTCAAGACTTTGAGCGGAAAACGGGACTCGAACCCGCGACCCTCAGCTTGGGAAGCTGATGCTCTACCAACTGAGCTATTTCCGCATTCATTTGGTGCTGCAAAAGTACAAAATCTTTGCAATAATCATAGAAGAGGCTAGGAAATATGTCCGAATATTTTCATTGAACCTCCATATTCAAAATTAACAAAAAAATGGAGTCCATATTGAGGTCATAAAGCATACAATAAGGTTCCATATGCTTTTTTGACGGACACCTATTTAAATTTAACGGGAAAATTTGTAACTTCACAAAATTTTTTAAAAGAAGGAGGATTTATGGCACAATATTTAAATGACATTTCGAGAACGTTTAGCGAATACCTATTGATACCAGGTTTAACTACAAAAAATTGCGTTCCTGATTTGGTATCACTCAAAACCCCGTTGGTAAAATTCAAAAAGGGTCAAGAATCAGATATCACGTTAAATGTTCCTTTTGTATCTGCAATTATGCAGTCGGTTTCTGATCACAATATGGCCATTGCCCTCGCTAAAAACGGAGGGATCTCTTTTATTTATGGTTCACAAGCTATAGAAGAACAGGCTGAAATGGTCAGGAAAGTAAAAAAATACAAATCCGGATTTGTGGTCAGTGACGCCAACCTGACACCGGAAAATCTACTTCAAGACATGATTGCCATCAAAGAAAAAACCGGGCATTCCACCTTTGGCGTCACCGAAGACGGCAGTCCTGACGGAAAATTGATAGGCATCATTACCGGACGTGATTACAGACCGGGAAAAGACAGCCTGGACACGAAAGTCAAAGAGCTGATGACACCGTTTGACAAGCTGATCACCGGTGAATTTGGAATCTCACTGAGTGAAGCCAATGATGTTATTTGGGATCATAAATTAAATTGCCTCCCAATCATCGACAAAAATCAAAATCTGAAATATTTGGTTTTTCGCAAGGATTATGACGACCACAAAGAAAATCCGAATGAACTTTCTGATGAAAACAAGAAATTATTTGTGGGTGCCGGAATCAACACCCGTGACTACAAGGAACGCGTTCCGAAATTGCTTGAAGCAGGTGCTGACGTTTTGTGCCTCGATTCTTCAGATGGATTTTCCGTTTGGCAAAAAGAGACTTTGGAATATATTAAAAAAACCTACCATGGAAAAGTAAAAGTCGGTGCCGGAAACGTTGTAGACAGGGATGGTTTTTTATACCTGGCAGAAGCTGGTGCTGATTTCATCAAAGTTGGTATCGGTGGTGGTTCCATTTGCATCACACGTGAGCAAAAAGGTATAGGAAGAGGTCAAGCCACTTCTCTAATTGAAGTGACCGAAGCTCGTGACGAATATTACGAGAGGACCGGTGAATATATTCCTATTTGCTCTGATGGTGGTATCGTGCAGGATTACCATATGGTACTCGCATTATCCATGGGCGCAGACTTTCTGATGATGGGGCGCTATTTTGCCCGTTTTGACGAAAGTCCGACGCGCAAGCTCCTGGTAGGTGGTAACTATGTGAAGGAATACTGGGGTGAAGGTTCCAACCGTGCACGCAACTGGCAACGTTATGACATGGGTGGTTCTGACGGCTTAAAATTTGAAGAAGGCGTTGACAGTTTTGTTCCATACGCCGGGAAACTAAAGGATAACATGGACATGACACTGGGTAAAGTTAAATCAACCATGTGTAGTTGCGGCGTCACCAATCTATCCGAACTTAAAACCAAGACAAAAGTGACATTGGTTTCTTCGACCAGTATCATTGAAGGTGGAGCTCATGATGTCATTCTGAAAGATCAAAGAAATTCCTGATAATATCAAAATACCCGCTCAAAAGAGGGTATATCAAAAAGAAGCGAGCCCCAAAAGTCTTTATCTGACTTTTGGGGCTCGCTTCTTTTATTATATCTATCCTAAAATACTTTAATTGTTTTCAGGACGCAATTTACGAACCACGGCACCTGTTCTCCACATTTCGCTTTCACGCAAAGCTTTCAATTCTTCATTCAGCTTTTCGCGATAGTCCACTTTAGAGTTCGAATCGATGGAACGTTGAGCTTCATTTCCGCAAGCAACTTCTGCATACAGTTTTTCAAATACAGGCTTGGTCGCATCGTGGAACGGGCCCATCCAGTCCAAAGCACCGCGTTGAGCAGTGGTAGAGCAGTTCGCGTACATCCAATCCATACCATTCTTTGCGAACAAAGGCATCAAAGACTGAGTCAGCTCTTCAACGGTTTCATTAAATGCCTCAGAAGGGGTATGTCCGTTTTCACGGAGTGTTTCGTATTGAGCGAGCAACAAACCTTGGATAGCACCCATCAAAGTACCACGTTCACCAGTCAGGTCGGAAAAAACTTCACGTTTGAAAGTTGTTTCAAACAAATAACCGGAACCAACACCGATACCAAGAGCAAGTGCACGTTCTTTGGCATGACCGGTAGCATCCTGAAAAATAGCAAAAGAAGAGTTCAACCCGCGGCCTTCAAGGAACATGGTGCGCAATGACGTACCTGAACCCTTAGGCGCAACCATGATCACATCAATGTTTGCCGGTGGTACAATGTTTGTGCGTTCTTTATAAGTAATGGCAAAACCATGAGAAAAATATAAAGCTTTTCCAGCTGTCAGATATGGTTTAATGCGTGGCCAAACTTCAATCTGAGCAGCATCAGACAATAGATATTGAATCACCGTTGCACGTTTGCAAGCTTCTTCAATTTCAAATAAAGTTTCTCCTGGAACCCAGCCGTCTGCGATCGCCTTGTCCCATGTCTTTCCACCTTTGCGTTGGCCAACAATTACATTGAAACCGTTATCGCGAAGGTTTAGAGATTGTCCAGGACCTTGAACGCCATAACCAATCACTGCGATTGTTTCATCTTTCATCACTTCTCGTGCCTTTTCCAAGGGGAATTCTTCGCGGGTCTCAACGTTTTCTTCAACACCGCCAAAATTAATAACTGCCATTTTCTTTAGAATTAAAATATAAAACTGTAATAATTTCCAATTTATTTTGGGTACAAAAGTACGACTTTATTTGATAAATGTCCAATTATATTTCATTTTCAAATAAAATCTGCGCCCTACAAATCATATCCTCACCTCTGCGAAGATCAAAAAGACACTTTTCAGTTTGTGTAAAATCTTGATAAATTTCAACAATTTCTCCAAAAATCACTTCATTGATATAGTTTATATCGACTCGTTTAACCCTCCGATGGGAAAAGACCTCCAATGGAAAGAGATCTACCATCCACTCCAGGTATTTCATGCTGTTTGCATGACGGTTAAAATCGATGTCACTGTATTTTACCCTGTGTCTCGACACCGAATGCCCATCTATGCCTGCAACCTTCACCGGATTTTCTATCAAGGATGGTATGCCGGTGGCAAAGGCCGCATATTCTTGTTTCGATTTAAGATCGACTGCTTTTCGGGTAGTCATATCAAACATGCACCAAATACTTGACGCAGCACCAATAACCTCATTGTTAGCATCCAGTATCCTGAAATTTCGCGTGGTAGAAATACGGGTATAATTCTCAATCCAAGTCTCAATTTGGAACGGTTCTTCCGATGAAGGATACCGGTACATCTCTATGGCAAGTCGTGACAAAACCCAAGCCAGATTCTGTTCATGAAGGATGTTGGTTCCAAACCCGTTTTTCTCGGCATGTTCACCGGCAGAATGTAACAAATAACCTCCCATTTGTGTAAAACGGAGGGTTTCATTGAAATCCACATCCATCGGCTGAACCTTATAATCGAACTTAGCTATTTTTTGCATTAACGGTCAGGATTGCGGGCTTCCATTTCAGCAAGGAAGTCACTCAGTCTTTCTACTGTTGATTTCGTGATGGCTATTCTGCCAGAGCGGACAAATTGCAATACATGGAATTCCTTCAATCGTTCAAACAATTCCTGAGTCTCTTCGGTGTGACCGGACAATTCCAGGACACCATAAGAACGGTTCACTTCCAGAATACGTGCATTGTATTTCCGTACGATACTTTCAATCTCCGGATTATCCAACAAAGCTTCTGCACCAATCTTATATAAAGCCACCTCCTGATAGATGACATCGTCATCCGTGTGATAGAAAGCTTTTAACACATCAATCCGTTTTTCAATCTGTTTCACCACCTTTTTCACCATTTCCAAATCTGTTTCAGCGGTAATGGTGAATTTGTGAATTCCGGGAATGGAGGATTTTGAGACAGTCAAAGATTCAATATTGATCTGACGACGTGTAAAAATGATGGTAATCTGGTTTAAAAGGCCAACGAAATTTTCCGTATAAACCGTGATGGTATAGAGTATCTTTTCCATGTGCTTAATCTCCTAAAATAATTTGGTCCACGCTGGTTCCGGCCGGAATCATGGGATAAACCATGCCGTTTTCTTCCACTTCCACCTCAAGCAGGTAGGCCTTATTGTCTTTCAGCATTTCCTCGATGGCATCATCCAATTCCTCACGTTTGGTCACCTTTCTTCCTTCAATACCGTAAGCTTCCGCAATTTTTGGAAAATCAGGATTATTCATGGGTGTTGAAGAGTATCTTTCTCTGTAGAATAATTCCTGCCACTGACGGACCATACCCAAAAAGCTGTTGTTCAGGATAATGATCTTGACAGGAATCTTATATTGCATGATGGTTCCCAATTCCTGAAGCGTCATTTGGATACCTCCGTCACCTGTAAAGAAACAAACTCTGCGTTCCGGAGCTCCCAAGGCTGCACCAATGGCTGCAGGAAGTCCAAAGCCCATCGTTCCAAGGCCTCCGGAAGTAATCATGCTACGACTCCTGGAAAATTTGAAATACCGGGCAGCAATCATTTGGTTTTGGCCGACATCAGTCACTAAAATAGCCTCATGGTTAGTCGCTTCAGATACTCTGTTAACAACTTCCCCCATGGTTATCGGACCTGCTGTAGGCATGATTTCAGGGATGATAACCCGTTCCATTTCCTCTTTTTCGCAGACCTCAAAACTTTGAATCCATGCTGTATGCTGAGCCGGTTGCAACAATTCAGTCACAGCCGGAAGCGTTTCCTTGGCATTTCCCAATACAGCGACAGAAGTCTTGACATTCTTGTCAATTTCAGAAGTATCTATGTCGAAATGAATAACTTTAGCTTGCTTGGCATATTTTTTCAAATCGCCGGTGACCCTGTCATCAAAACGCATCCCGATAGCAATCAATACATCACATTCTGCCGTTTTTTTATTGGGACCAAGATTTCCATGCATTCCAAGCAGACCTTTGTATAAGCTAAAATCGCTGGATAATGCAGAAAGTCCTAGCAAAGTACTTCCTGCAGGAATATCCGCCTTCTTCAAAAAGGCCTTGAGTTCATCTTCGGCATGACCTAAAAGGACGCCCTGTCCCACCAACGCCATCGGACGTTTGGCATTATTGATCATCTCTGCAGCCTGAGCTATATTTTCAGGTTGAAGTTCAGGATATGGTTGATAACTGCGGATGAAAATACATTTCTTGTAAGTGAACTCCATCATTTCGCTTTGAGCATCTTTTGTAATATCCAAAACAACAGGTCCAGGTCTACCTTCACGGGCAATATAGAAAGCACGGGCAACAGCCCAGGGAATTTCCGAGGCTTTGCGGATCTGGTAACTCCACTTGGTGATAGGCTGGGTGACACCAATCACATCCGTTTCCTGAAAAGCATCAGATCCAAGCAAAGAAGCTCCAACCTGTCCGGTGATGACGACAAGTGGTGTACTATCCAGCATGGCATCAGCCAATCCGGTGATGACATTGGTTGCACCGGGCCCTGAAGTTACAATAACCACTCCGGTATCTCCGGAAACTCTGGCATAACCTTGTGCTGCATGTATCGCACCTTGTTCATGACGGGTTAATATATACTGAAAAGAATCCCTGTAAGAATACAAGGCATCAAAAACAGTGATGATCTGGCCACCCGGATAACCGAATATGGTGTTTACATTCTCTTCGATCAGAGAGCACATAAGCCCCTCGGCACCCTTCATTATTTTCTTTTCCATGATTTATTTAGTCAATTATTCGAACTGCGCCCTTATCTGCAGAACTTACCATAGATGCATAAGCTCTTAAAGATTTAGGGACGAAACGATCACGCTTAGGGGCCGTAAATGCTTTAGAGCCTCTTACCTCCTCTTGTTTACGACGGACTGCCAGTTCTTCATCACTCAACAAGACATTGATGCTGCGTTCGGGTATATTGATATCGATGACATCACCGTTTTTCAATAAACCGATTGCACCACCACTTGCCGCTTCCGGAGAAACATGTCCGATGGAAAGACCAGAGGTACCACCGGAGAAACGACCGTCTGTAATCAATGCACAGACTTTTCCTAAATGTTTTGACTTGAGGTAAGAAGTCGGGTAAAGCATTTCCTGCATACCCGGGCCACCTTTCGGACCTTCGTGTGTGATTACGACTACATCTCCGGCTACAACCTCTCCTTTTAGAATTCCTTCACTGGCTGCTTCCTGAGAATCATACACTTTTGCGATTCCCCTAAAATGCCAGAGGCTTTCATCAACGCCGGCGGTCTTAACCACACAACCATCTAAAGCAATATTACCTTTTAAGATCCCCATTCCTCCATCCTTGGTATAGGCGTGTTCAAAGTCACGGATGCAACCTTCTGCACGATCTGTATCCAATTCTTTGTAATTGGTTTTCTGCGAGCCCATCACCAAATTAAATTTGCCTGCGGGAGCAGATCTATAAATTGATTGCGCCTTTTCACTTACCTGAGATTTGGTACAATCGTACTGATCAATAGCCTCAGCCAAGGTCATTCCATCCACACGGACAACGCTCGTATTCACCAACTGCTGTTTTGCAAGTTCACCCATGATATTCAAAATGCCACCGGCACGGTTTACATCCTGTAAATGATATTTTTGGGTATTAGGAGCCACCTTGCACAAACAAGGAGTCTTGCGGGAAAGCGCATCAATGTCATCCATGGTAAAATCAACTTCAGCTTCGCTAGCTACGGCAAGCAAATGAAGTACCGTATTGGTTGAACCACCCATCGCAATATCGAGCGTCATGGCATTCAGGAACGCAGATCTGGTTGCAATGCTTCTGGGAAGAACACTTTCATCCCCTTCTTCATAATATTTTCTGGCATTCTCCACAATCAGTTTCGCCGCATCCTTAAACAAACGGGTCCTGTTTTCGTGCGTTGCCACAATTGTTCCGTTTCCGGGTAAAGCCATGCCGATAGCTTCATTCAGACAGTTCATGGAATTTGCCGTAAACATTCCGGAACAACATCCGCAGGTAGGACAAGCCGATTTTTCAACACGGGCTACCTGAGCATCACTGACACTTTCATCAGCAGATTGCACCATGGCATCAATCAAATCCAAATAAACGCCATCCAGTTCTCCAGCTTCCATCGGACCTCCGGAAACAAAAACGGTCGGAATGTTCATGCGCATGGATGCCATGAGCATTCCTGGTGTAATCTTGTCACAATTGGAAATACACACCATGGCGTCTGCCTTATGCGCATTGACCATATATTCGACACTGTCTGCAATGATATCCCGGCTTGGGAGAGAATATAACATACCGTCATGCCCCATGGCAATTCCATCATCAATGGCGATGGTATTGAATTCGGCCGCAAAACAGCCCATTCTTTCTATTTCAGCTTTTACCAATTGGCCTATTTCATGCAAATGCACATGTCCGGGGACAAACTGCGTAAAAGAATTCACTATGGCAATGATGGGTTTTCCAAAATGTTCAGGTTTCATCCCATTGGCGACCCACAAAGCCCTTGCTCCGGCCATGCGACGGCCTATGGTATTTGCGGAACTTCTTAGTGGTTGTTTCATCATTTATATCTTTTGGGACAAAGATATACTATTTTATTGGGTATTTTAAATTCATATTCGTTTTTAACAAGCCACTTTTCATACAATATGTAATTTTTTGAAGCCATTTTGCTGTCATTTTACTATAGTATTTAAAAATGCAGCTCAGTTTATCAGAAAAAAATGAAAACTTATAGCAAAAACTACTAAATTTGCAGAGAAATTAACATATACTCACTAACCAAAAAATTCTCCTTATTTATGAAGCAATATTCTTTTGACAAAAATATTGACAGAAACCATAGCAACTGCCTCAAATATGACTCAGCCCAAGTAGAATTCGGCACCACCGATATCATGCCTATGTGGATAGCCGATATGGATTTTGCCACACCGGATTTTATTCTTGAAGCCATCCGGAAACGCACTGAACATGAAGTACTTGGTTATTCACTTATTCCTGAAGGCTGGAGCAATGCCATTCATTCATGGTTACAAAAAAGATACCTGTGGAACGTCTCTTCAAAGGAGATGGGATTTGTGCCCGGTATTGTTGCAGGTATTGCCTTCCTTATTCAATGTTTTACAAAACCTGGTGAAAAGGTTCTTATCCAGTCACCGGTTTATCCTCCATTTCATAATGTTCCAACCAAAAATGGCAGAGAACTCGTTATCAATCCACTAATATATAAAAATGGACAGTGGGAAATTGACTTCGAAGACTTTGAAGTCAAAGCAGCATCAGGTTGCAAAATGTTTATTCTTTGCAGTCCGCATAACCCTGGAGGAAGGATATGGACAAAAGAAGAACTTCTGAAGATGATTTCCATTTGCGAAAAGTATGGAATCATCATCGTTTCTGACGAAATTCATGCAGATCTTGCCCTGCCCGGTCATACTCATACCACGCTGGGATCTCTATATTCTGAGAAACAAGAAAAGATCATTACCCTGATGGCTCCCAGCAAGACATTCAATATGCCTGGCCTGAGTAGTTCTTTTTATGTGATTCAAAATCAAGAATTGCTGACAAAATTCCAGCGATTCATGGACAATGCAGAACTATCTCATGGCAACATTTTCGCATTTACTGCTGCGCAAGCCGCTTATGAAAACGGAGAGGACTGGCTCAGACAATCAATGGAATATATTCAGGGAAATATCAACTTTGTAGACCAATTTCTCAAAAAAAATATACCTCAGATAAAAGAATGTGTTCCACAAGCCTCTTTTCTAGTATGGCTTGATTGCCGGGAACTGAAAATGTCACCCAAAGACCTTCAGAACTTCTTTATAACCAAGGCCAAACTCGGATTAAATGCAGGAGACAGTTTTGGCACAGGAGGAGAAGGGTTTATGAGAATGAATATAGGCTGTACCAGAGAATCCCTACAAAAAGCTATGAATCAACTCAAAACTGCGGTTGATGAATTATTCTCCTGAGAATTTTTCTTACCTTTGCGGCTTGATTGTATGGAGTTGAACAATGCAACCCTCTTTCATACCCCAAACAAACGCATTAATAATTTATACCCTTAAAAAATGAAGGTTTCAACAAACAAGTTTGTCTCAGCGTCTTATGACTTATATGTAGGTGGTGAAGAAGGCAATGAGCCAGAATTAATGGAAAAAGCAACAGAAGAAAAACCTCTGTCATTTATCTTCGGAACAGGAATGATGCTTGAAGCATTTGAAAATAACCTGGTTGGTCTTTCGGAAGGTGCTTCTTTCGATTTCACACTTGCTTCAGAAGACGCATACGGAGATTATTCAGATGAACAAGTTGTAGATATTCCACGTTCGGTATTTGAAGTTGACGGAAAAATCGACGAAGATGTAATTTTCGAAAATAATGTCGTTCCGATGATGGATCAGAACGGCAATCGCCTTGACGGTGCCGTTGTTTCAATCGGAGAAGAGCATGTAAAAATGGACTTCAACCATCCATTGGCCGGCGAAGACCTTCATTTTATCGGTCAAGTATTGGTCATACGCGAACCTTCCGAAGAAGAAGTGAAACAACTCATGGGCGGCGGTTGTGGCTGCGGTTGCGGTGAAGAAGGTTGCGGTGAAGAAGGTTGCAGTGGTTGCGGCGATAAAGAAGACGAAGCAAATTGCGATTGTGGCAGTTGTCACTGATCTCTTTTGGTTAAGCCTTTAAATTGAATTATAAATCTTTAACGGCTATGAGTAACACATTTGGAAAAATCTTTACACTCACCTCTTTCGGAGAATCTCACGGAAGAGCGATTGGGGGTGTCATTGACGGTTGTCCCGCAGGTATTGAACTGGATATTTCTTTTATTCAAAAAGAGTTAAACAGGCGCAAACCCGGACAATCAATCCTGACAACTTCCAGAAATGAGACAGATGAAGTAGAGTTTTTCTCAGGTATTTTCGAAAAGAAAACGACAGGTACCCCTATAGCCTTTTGTATATGGAATGCAAAACAGAGGTCGGGCGATTACAATTCTATAAAGGATTTGTATCGTCCGTCTCATGCCGATTACACTTATCAACAAAAATACGGCATACGTGACAACCGAGGTGGAGGCAGATCTTCCGCCCGTGAAACAATTGCCCGTGTTGTGGCGGGTAGCATTGCCAAGCTTGCTTTAAACCAGCTTGGCATCAAGATTACTGCTTATACCTCTCAGGTAGGGCCTTTCAAATTAGGATCAGATTATTCAGCCTATGACTTCAACCAAATTGAAAAAAATCCGGTAAGATGTCCTGATCCTGAAATGGCCCAAAAGATGTCCGAGCTTATTACCCAAGTCAAGGCGAAAGGAGACACCATTGGCGGAATCATCACCTGTGTCATAAAAGGAACACCTGTTGGCTTTGGTGAACCTGTTTTCGACAAACTTCATGCCACTTTGGGGTCGGCGATGCTTTCCATCAATGCCGCCAAAGGCTTTGAATATGGCTCCGGTTTCGATGTAGACCACCTTGGTTCTGAAGTCAATGACATATTCTATTCAAATAATGGGAATATTCACACCAAAACCAACAACTCTGGTGGAATTCAAGGTGGAATCTCAAATGGAGAGGACATCTATTTCCGTGTAGCTTTCAAACCTGTAGCCACCATCTTGATGGATCAGCATACAGTCAATACTTCAGGAGACGAAACCGGATTTAAGGCAAGCGGACGTCACGATCCTTGCGTACTTCCCCGTGCCGTACCTATTGTTGAAGCAATGGCCGCGATGGTAATGCTTGATATGTATCTGGTCAATAAGACAAAACATTTATAAACCATCACCGCACAATCCAACCTAACTTCAGATTTGCTTTTCCAAAGACATTACCGTCTACGCCCGGTCTTAACAAACACCTCAGGCTCGGACTTTATTTGGAATGTCAGCAAATCTTCCAGCTTTTCCAAAGGATAAGAGATTACTTTGTTGGTAGATAGATAATACCATGCCAAAGGAACAAAACAAAAGATGAAACGTTTGGCCGAATATGCCAATACATTGTTTATCGTATCCCATTTGTAATCTATCTGATATAATACCAACATATATAGGAAGATACTAATAATCAATGCAAAAAATCCATATAGATTATCCTTCTTCTTTACAATAAACCAAATATTCAACACAAAAGAAATCATAAGCATCTTAAATGTCCAACCATAATACTGCACATTAAGAAAATGATTGAACATATTCTTGATGATCAGGTCTATTTTCTCCTGATCATAAAACGGACTCGTCATCATGATACTTTCGGAGGTCAGTCCGAATATTCTTTGATAGACACTCCAAAGAAAAAATGGCAAAACAGCTATGACACCCCATAAAATCAGCTGTTTGATGGAATGTTTTCTGACGGCTTTTATCAAGGCAAGGAATCCAATGGCGGCAATAAATATGACACCCTCCGATCTAGTCCAGGCATTGGCAGAAAGCATGATTGAACTGATTAGCATATCTCCCTTTTCTCCCTTATCAAGCCATCTGATTCCATAAATTGTTCCCAAAGAAGCAAAGATGGCATGCATCACATTCGTAGCAGACATGGATGAAAACGCCAACATTTCCGGAGTAAGCATGACCAGTAGCGTAATAATAGCCGCACCGGTTTTTTTGATACTTCTGGCCA
Organism: Bacteroidales bacterium; assembly: GCA_023230125.1. Lineage (GTDB taxonomy): Bacteria > Bacteroidota > Bacteroidia > Bacteroidales > UBA1402 > UBA8389. The sequence continues at coordinate 13,215 of JALNXZ010000009.1, forward strand.
GGATACCATAAAAAGCAAGGAGAAAAAACAAGAACATCAGGGCTGAAATAATTTTTGATGTTTCAGCTCCGAATATATAGGCAATGGCATAACCTAACTGGACAAACGGTGCATAGGAAATATAGCTTCCAGGACCATGTATGCCTGGATTATATGCAATATCAAAAATAGAAAGATTTTTAATGTTCGACTCCTGTGCAATGACATAACCAATCGTGTCAAATCCGGCCAGGCTATCTCTGTCAAAAGTTGGGAAATACATGCATTTGCTAAAATTCATATATTCGACATAAACGATGACAACAATGAATGCCAGCCATACCACGTTTATTGAACAGACTTGTTTGATCAGCAAATTCTTATATTCATTAAAAGATTTGAAAGAATAGCCTTTTTTATAAAGAACGGCACAAAGGATCAGCCACAAAATTACAGTTACAGATAGAATGGGAAGTCGCGTCAAAGGAATGTTCAACGCATCCAGAAGTACCAGCAAAATGGTCTGGGAAAAAATACCAGTCAAAAAAGAAAGGCCTGCTTTTTCAATAAAAGAGGCCGATGGGCATACCAATTCTATGATTGACAACCCAATAAGTATAACCAAAATAATATCAATAGCAAGCATACCAATTATTTCGTTTGTTTAAGAATCTCTTTATTATTGATCGGTAATACACCAATTCTGAAGTTTGGAGAAACCGAATAAGAAAGCATTTCAAGTCCGACACCATTTACGATGGCTATATGTGTCAGTTTCCTTGAATAAATGCTATGTCCCATTTCCTGCGGAACAACAACCTTTCTTGGATAAAGGAAACGAATAGCCCACATCTTATTATAAGGTTCACCGGTAAACATACTTTGCTGACCTTTCGGGAAAAAAGCATCCCGCGCAGGAATGTATATGACAGCATTTTTTGGCGTATTATCCGCTATGTACTTATAATAAGAATAACTCCCACCCATTTTTGCCTCACTTCTTTGAGGTAAAGTTAAATTAGGGTATTGCTTGATTGTCTTCATATTTCCTTTGAGCATTCCATAAACCCAACTATAACCTTGTTGATTTAATACACTGCCCTTAACAAAAGCAAAAGCCAACAGTAAAAAAACCACGTTCAGCCAAAAAGTGGTGTAGATATTTTTCTGCTTTTTATGATTTGCCATATATCTTTGAATTAATCAGTAAAACGATATTTCAGGAGTGTCCAGATTGCTTCAATTCCATCTTTCCAGGATATTTTTTTCCCTTCCTGTATAGAACGCGGGTAATAACTAATGGCTATTTCAGGAATCTGATGTCCAAGTTTTGAAACTTTGGCTGTTACTTCCGGACAAAATTCAAATCCGGTACATTTCAAATGAAGCGATTTTAATAAACCGGCTTCAAACATCTTGTAACAAGTCGGCTCATCCGTTAAATGCTGATGGAACAAAAGATTGGCCATCAACGAAACAAGTCGGCCGCCAAGATAAAAGGACATGTAAGAATGCCGGTTCGCTCTGTTCAGAAACCGGGAACCGTAAACTACTCGATGCTTTTCAGAAAGCATCAAAGAAAGCATTTTCGGGAAACTATTGGGATCGTATTCCAAATCTGCATCCTGAATGACGATATAGTCACCATCAGTCAATGCCAGACCTGTCCGTATGGCAGAGCCCTTGCCCTGATTTCTTTCATGTCTGACATATTTTAGAACAGTATCCGGATGTTCCCTTTGAAATTGAAAGATCATATCCTCCGAGCGGTCTTTTGAGCAATCATTAACCAAGATCAATTCATAGGTAGTATTGTCAGAAAAGGGAACATTTACAATAGCGGCCAAAATATCAGATATTGTTTTTTCTTCATTGTAAACCGGTATAATGATTGAAAGCAGGATGTTGTCTGATTTTATTATACTTGAATGTGATATTTTCCGATCTTGTTTTTCTGTTCCCATGAATATTAGAGTAGTATGAATTTCACAGGGCTAAGGTAATTCTTTTCTTATAAAAGATTCACACATTTTCTATTAAAGTATTATTTTTAAAAGATTTTCACAACTTACCAATCTAATTATTGACAGTACATTTCATCCGATTTAAAAGCACGCATTTTATTTTTAAATCTGGATTTAATGATATCTCATAAACAGGCATTTTTGTATCTTTGCATATTATAGTGAATAAACTTATATAAACGTTTAAGTCTACCTCTATAAAGACATCGTATGAAACGAGTATGTTTGTAGGAACGTCCAAGTTTATGATAAAATAGACATGCGAGTGCCATATGACCTTAGACGAAAAAATTATCATCAGATGAAAAAGCTAATTTATACCTGTATGCTTTCAGCCTTCTTTTGCCTTTCAGCTTGTTCCGGCTCCCAAAAAACAGAACAAACCAGTTCAGATTTCAATTATGTCGTAGACCAGTTTGCCGATATGCAAATATTGCGTTATCAGGTCCCTGGTTTTGAAGAACTATCCTTGAAACAAAAAGAGCTGATTTATTATCTGAATGAAGCTGCCCTGCAGGGCAGCGACATCATTTACGACCAGAATTGCAAATACAATCTTTGCATCCGGCGAACCATGGAAGCCGTCTATCAGTATGGCAAAATGGACAAGACGAGCAAAGACTGGAAAGAATTTGAAACCTACCTCAAACGCGTCTGGGTTTCAAACGGTATCCATCACCATTATGCCACCGATAAATTTGTGCCCGGTTTTTCCAAAGATTTCTTTACCAAGGCCGTTCTATCTGTCAACCAAGACTCGCTGCCTTTAAGCAATGGTGAATCCGTACAAGAACTTATCGACAATTTGACTCCCATCATCTTTGATCCGAAAATTGATGCCAAACGAGTCAACCAGACAGATGGACAAGACCTGATACTCACCTCGGCCGACAATTACTACCAAGGTGTCACCCAAAAAGAAGCTGAAGTTTTTTACAATGCACTCAAAAGCCCCAAAGACAACACGCCCATTTCTTATGGACTGAACAGCCGTTTGGTCAAGGAAAACGGCAAAGTGACAGAAAAGGTCTGGAAAGCAGATGCACTTTACGGACAGGCCATCACAAAAATCATTTACTGGCT